>JBOGRL010000129.1:0-4584 GCA_050749505.1 Nitrososphaerales archaeon | reverse complement strand
CTCTATTGGTTTCTAGGTCACCAGAACTGTGTAGACACTAGCAAAGAGAGAAGCAATTGTCAGAAAAGTGATGCGCCGAAAAACCGATCAAGTCAAAGTAAACAATTGTTTCGCACTGTCTCGTCTTCTGAACCCATCCTTCAGCAACTTCAAACGACACCAGAAAGACTTGACTGCCGCTCATTACTCTGGGCTATTGCAATGCGCAATCAGTATGGTGCCTCCGAGTTTGAGGTCAGACATTGTCTTTATAGCATTTGAACAGCCAGTGATCCGATAGTCAGTAGATCATGTCTATGGTTCGAAATTTCTTTCCGCAATCCAGACATTCAGACAGGACCTGAATGTCAATGAATGATTCCATATACTGACTACTCGAACTTCCAATTGCACTTGATCCTATAGTTACTAGGAAAACCCAGAATCGCAATCATGCATAATTATCACAGGATTAGACTGTGGGCTCAAACTCGTGATACGCCTTTGATATTCGCAAGACTTCGTCCATATTTGCTAGCATTGTCTTTTGAAACTCATAGTGCGGTTGTCCTTTCTCGGATACCTCTTCAGCGAGAAGGAGACAATTTCTCGCACTGTCTTTGTTCTGTCTGTATATCTCAATCTTCGCTGCAGTCTCGTAATCTACGCCCGCTGAGATAGTGTTTCCTGAGGCTCTGGCTGAATCCCCCATTGCTACGAGCAAATTTACTTCGCCGAGTCGAGGTACTTGAGTTTCAGGAGATTGCAAAAGGAAATTTTGCAGTGCAAAGTACATTTGCGGGTTATTTCCTACGAGATCCTTCAAGCGAGAGGAAGAACTAGACTGATCGAGACTGACCTCTCGCGAACTCGCTTGTTGTTCTTCTTCCTTCTCATGCGGTTGCTGGAAAAAGATGTTCATGGATTTCACACAACCTCTCTCGCTCTAATCCATGCCGCCCATTCCGCCAGGCGGAGCAGATGGCATCTTGGATTTGCTTCCTGATATCATGTCATCAATTCTCAGGATCATGCATGTGCACTCTGTTGCCGATTTGATCATCTGCTCCTTGACAGATACAGGTTCGACTACATCCTTTTTGAAGAGGTCGACCACGCCGCTGCCAAGAACGTTGACGCCAAACCATGTGTTGTTCGTATCGGCATGCTTCTCTCTGAGCTCCACTCTGATATCCAGTGGATCAAACCCAGCGTTTTCGGCCAGAGTTATTGGTATTGATTCCAGAGCTTCAGCGAATTTCTCTGCGGCGAGCTGTTCTCTCCCTTGAAGGGAGCTAGACCATTTCATCAGGCGATACGAGAGTTCCCCTTCGACTGCACCGCCGCCTCCCACTATTCCAGGCTTCTCCAAGACATCTTTGATGACCATGACCGCGTCGTGCACGTCTCGCTCTGCTTCATCGATGACTCTCTGACTTCCTCCTCTGATCAGAACTGTTACAGCTTTAGGATTCTTGCAGCCTTCGACGTACGTCCATTTGTCATTCTCGATCTTTCTTTCTTCCACAAGACCGGCTTGCCCAAGGTCTGCTTTGGTCAGATCATCCAAACCAGTTGCTACAGTTGCACCCGTTGCTCTTGCCAGCTTGGTCATGTCAGATTCCTTTACTCTTCTTACAGACAGAATTCCCGCCTTTGCAAGATAGTGTTGGGCCACATCGTCAATTCCCTTCTGGCAGATCAATACGTTGGCTCCAGCATCCGATATCTTCTGGACCATGTCCTTCAACATCTTCGTTTCTTCGTCGAGGTACTGCTGGATTTGTGACGGGTTCTTTATCTCGATCTTTGCGTCAAACTCTGTTTTTTCTATTTCTAGGGGTGAGTTGACGAGCGCGATCTTCGCATTCTCGATACGCTTCGGCATTCCAGAATGAACTACTTCCTTGTCGAGTATGATACCCTTGATGAAACTCGTATCCTTGATCGAGCCTCCTGTTTTCTTTTCGACTTTCACGTTGTCAATGTCTACACTGTAGTTTCCTTCAGCATTCTTCTCGGCGATTTGGAGAAGAGCATTCACGAGCAATGTGCTCAGTGCTCCACTATCATTTGAAACGAGCTTTGACGCCATGCTTGTCAGAGCGACCTTTGCGAGCGTTTCTTTGTCGTCAGGCTTTACTTTGATCGCTATCTTGTCCAGAATTTTCTGAGCTTGAATAGCCGCTTTTGTGTAGCCGTCGACTATGACCGTGGGGTGAACACCTTTGTCGATAAGACTCTCAGCATTCTCAAGCAGAGCTCCTGCAAGCACTACTGCTGAAGTTGTCCCGTCGCCCACTTCGTTGTCTATCGTCTTTGAGATTTCAATTATCATCTTCGCGCCTGGGTGCTGGACATCTATCTCTTTTAGTATGGTCGCGCCGTCGTTGGTAATTGTAACATCACCCATGCTATCAACTAGCATCTTATCCATGCCGCGGGGCCCAAGAGTAGTCTTTACAATAAGGGCGATCTCCTTCGCAGCCCAGATGTTGTTGCGTTGCGCGTCTCGTCCCTTGTTTTGGGAAGTGCCTTCTCTCAGGATCAGTACCTGCTGCCCATTTCCAGTTGTTGCATACGAAGCTTGCTGTGCCATATTCGGTTCAAACTCCTATTACTTTACATGATCGTTAACCGGCTTGCGGTTCCGGAACTTGTTGTCAAAATGATTCTGTCTGGCTAGAGGTGTGCTTCTGCGTTGTTCTATTCTCATGCGATTATCTCACTGTTTGTAATAGGCATTACGTGCTATATACGTCTATGTAGGAAGAATGCTTACATATTACATGAGCGCACTATGAATCTGTAACTGTCTCTTGACACGCAACAATCAATCAGTCCCACTTGCGGTAGAATCCATAATCACCCACAATCAGGCAATCCACACGTGCATGAAGCAACGGATTATCAATTTTCACGCGCTCGCCGGGCTCATCAGAACAGAAGTTGAGAAATCGGTAGGGAGACCTGCGAGCATCAACACCCTTGTAGTTGCCATCAAAAGATTCTCGGATGCTCTGAAGCAAGAGAGAAGCAAATCCTTTCCGCCAGTGGCAGTCCTGAAAGATGCAAAGATAACTCTGACGAGCGACATTGCGGACGTCACCATCAGGCCAAAAAAATCAGAGTTTCAGGAGATTTTGAAGAAAATCGTGGAGATTTCAGCTCAGCTTGATGAATCGCCTGATCTCTTCAAATCTTCAAACCTCATCAAGCTTGTCGCCGATGAAAAGGAATATAGATCTTCTATCCGTGGCGAACTGAAAAAGACGCACATTGAACGAGAAGTGACGGGCGTATCAAAATTGGTCCTTCGTCTTTCTCCGCTGACGAAGAGAGATCCCGGGTTCACTCTTTTCATCTCTGAACTGCTCTATAATCAGGGCGTCAACGTGATACACTCATACATTGATGAAGATACGATTCTGATTGTCAAAACGGAAGATGCTGCAGTAGCCTATGAAATCCTAGAACGAGAAATCGTCAGAAGCAAATCGCTGCTGAAAAGCAATTCCTCGGTGAAAAGAAGGGCGGCTGGGTCGTAAAATGACTCCTTCCGAGGACAATTCGGCTTCATCCTCCTCCTTTTCTTCTGCATCAGATGAAGCATACTTTCAATCTTACTCAATCAGAGTCTCTAAGATGAACGGCTGGCAGCTAGCTCTCGAACTCGCCAATAGAGTAGAGGGCTTTGATCGTCTGAATGACGATGTTGAACGAGCCAAGATCAATGGGAATTCTCAAGAGTTGAAAAAAGCGGAGAAGATGAGGGATAGAGAAGAAAGGCAAATTGAAATTCTGCGCGATAACGCCAGGTAACATGGCGTCGATATCATGATGGGTCCGAGTATTATCAAGAAAGAACAAAAAGCAAAGAAAAAGGGCGAAGAAAGGTAGAAGAAGCGCGAGAAACGTTTCGGGTAGAAATCAAGGAAGAAAGAAACTCATGACCAAGAAGATGCGGAGGCCGAGGACCATTACCAAGCGGATTGCAACTCTGACAAAACAGATTGACAGGACTCTGCAGCAGGAGTAAGTGAATCAAATGATCTCTGATTTCAACGATGAACTTAAGATTCTCACCGCGCTTAAGAAATGGGGCATACTCTCAGAGAAGCAGATATCTGAGTACTCGAAGCTATCTCACAGGAGAAGTCGTTTAACGCTTGACAGGCTGGAACAGGATCGTCTTGTCAGGAAGGTTGAAAACAGCAAATCCCTAAAGACATATCGCGTAACAGGTCCCGGAATGGATCACCTAGACAAGGTCAAACAGAGGAAACGAAACACGATTTCTGGGGAGATAAAACATTCACCTGCATCATCTTTTTCCGCTTGACCGTCTCTGATTGCCTGTTCAGCCATTGCTGTGAAATCCTTTTCCGTGTTCTGATTCTTGTCGGCCGGCGCTGTTCTGATCGTCCTCGTGATTACTGTTTCTTCGTCATGGGATGCTTACACGTTGGTTGATGTTGTTAACACTTTTGCATGATTAGTTTCGAAGAACTCCCTTCCTCATAGTGTACGCTGTTTTTCGGTGCCTTTTTCATATAATGTGACACATCCATCATAAGCTTTCGGGACTGCTGATAACCGATGCTG
>JBOGRL010000128.1:0-7234 GCA_050749505.1 Nitrososphaerales archaeon | reverse complement strand
CTACATCACCGCCTAATATATAAAATAAAGCAAGATTCCGCGGTAGGATTTTCCCTTCTGCTTTGTACTTCGACTCAGGAAAACTTTCAACGACAGGGAGAGCTATCTTATTTCATGTCTTGTTGGTGATCGGCTGTAGTATTTGCACGGCTGTTTCCTAACTCAGCAGATGTAATCTCTCGTCCAAATCGTGGAATTTCAGATATACTAAAGAGTTAAATCGCGTGCTCTTCTTTCAGTGTGGAGCTGCGTACAGAAAGCGCCAACAACAGTTTTCGGCTAATTAAGAAGGACAAGATCAGAAAAATTGAGTATTCTAGAAGAATCAGTACCTTTTGCTTTTTCGCAGTTATTCAGTGATTGTTACACAATTGAAGAGGGCGTCCCAGTATTCAAGATGTTCGTCGAGGGACGCTGGCAAGCTTCCAGCAGCGGGAAAACCGCGGACGTAGATTCGCCCATAGATGACAGGGTGATTGCAAGAGTGCAGAGCGCAACGCCCTCGGATGTAGAGAAAGCTGTCAGCGCGGCACACAAATCACGAAGAAAGATCAGGGACATTCCCGCGATTGACAGGATTGATATTTTAAATCGTGCCAGACACATCCTTGAGGAACACAAGCAGGATTTCGCCACCTCTCTTGTTTACGAGGCAGGCAAGCCAGCAAAATCTGCTCTGGGCGAAGTCCGGGCCGCCGCGAATAGGATCAAGATGACCATGGAGGAAGCCCGGCGAATCTTCGGCGAGTACGTGCCGGGCGACTGGTCTGAGGACACTATGGCGAAGTTTGCCCTCGTGATTCACGAACCCGTCGGGCTTGTGGCCTGCATTTCGCCGTTCAACTACCCACTATTTTCAGTTGTAGCCAAGGTGATTCCCGCACTCGTATCCGGCAACGCGGCTGTCGTCAAACCATCCAGCGACGACCCAATTGCCTCTCTGTTATTTGCCAGAGTTCTTCAGGAAGCAGGCTTGCCCGAAGGCGTGCTCAGCGTCCTCACGGGTTCTGGAAAGGAAGTCGGCGACACCTTGGTGAGCCATAAGCTTGTCAACCTGGTCACGCTAACCGGGAGTACAGCGACCGGCGAACACGTCGCGAAGGTTGCAGGCATGAAGAGGATGCACCTGGAGCTGGGTGGAAAGGGAGCGGGCATCGTCGCCGAGGACGCAGACCTGGTTCTTGCTGCCAGGAAGGTGCTCGAAGGTTCTTTAAAATATTCGGGGCAGAGATGCGATGCGATTAGCAGGGTGCTTGTTTTAGAATCAGTCTATGACATCTTTGTAAATCACCTTCTGAGAGAGTTCGAGTCCTGGAAGCTCGGTGATCCTCGCGATACCCGGTACGACATTGGACCGCTGATCAATCCAAAAGCGGCCGAGCGAGTTCAATCACTCGTCGACAACGCTGTTTCAAAGGGGGCCCTCTTGCTCGGGGGTGGAAAGCATCGCGGATCCTACTTTGAACCAACGATCCTGGGTGCGGTGCCGCTGGATGCTGAAATTGCCTGGGAGGAGACTTTTGGTCCGGTTGTGACGCTCATCCGGACAAGGGACATCGATCAGGCGATCGAAATCTCGAACAAATCCCGCTATGGACTGGATTCGTGCATCTTTACAAACAACTTTTACACGGCTTGGAAGGTCTCAAAAGCTCTTGAAGAAGGGTCGATCAGCGTAAACGATGCCCCCGCCCACGGAGTAGGTTATTTTCCATTCGGAGGAAACAAAGATTCCGGCGTGGGGAGGGAGGGAGTCGGGTACAGCATCGATGAGATGACGCGGATCAAGACTATCCAATTCAACCTGGCCCCGGGTGGACTTGGTAAGACGCGCCAGCTGCCAAAGATGTAGCAGCGGAAACGGGCGTATGGAGACACCACTGTCACAGTATCCGCGCTCAATTGAGTCATAACTCAGTACGACATCATCTTGATTACGTTGAGAATTTCCAGATCTAGCAGCCTTTGTCTGGACGTTGATTCTTCTAGGCTCGCCGCAGTTATCTCTGTCCCCTTCAAGCACACCATCATCCCAAATCCGCCCTCCTTGATAAGATCCACCGCGGCAAGACCAAAACGAGTCGAAAGAACTCTGTCGAAAGCTGTTGGAGGTCCTCCCCTTATCATGTGCCCCAAAACCGCAACCCTGGCATCATACCCAGTCGCCTTTTCTATCTCGCCCTCAAGAAACTGAGCAATCCCCCCGAGTCTCGCGTGGCCGAACTCATCGACCTTGCCCTGGTCAGCGCCCTCCAGGTTTTTCAGTGCAGCGCCCTCTGAGACAACAATCACCGTTGCCTTTTCGCCTCTTTCGTGCCGGGTTTTGACAAATGATATCACTGCCTCAATGTCGAACGGCTCTTCGGGAACAATTATGAGGTTCGCGCCCGAAGCGATTCCGGCATACGCAGCCACCCAGCCAGCTTCGCGGCCCATGACCTCTACGATGAAAACACGATCATGAGATTCTGCCGTCGTCCTCAAGTTGTCAATCGCGTGCATCGCTTCGTTTACTGCGGAATAAAACCCGAACGTGTAATCCGTGCTTGAAAGGTCGTTGTCCATGGTCTTTGGTACGCCGACAATTCTCAGTCCCTTCCTGTGGAGCTCGGCGGCCACTCCGAGCGTGTCATCGCCCCCGACAGCGATGACAGCATCGAGGCCGAGTTTCTTGGAATTCTCGATTACAGTCTCTAGCCCGTAAGGGCGCTTTGCCGGATTGGTTCTGGAAGATTTCAGTATGGTTCCTCCCGTATTTATGATCCCGGCGACATCATTGTAGGTCAGCTTGAAACACTCCGGTTTGAGGAGCCCTTCCCAGCCGTATCTTATCCCTAGCACCTGCCAGTCGTATCCTTCGGCGCGTTTGACAACAGCTCTGGTCACGGCGTTCAAGCCAGCGCAGTCGCCTCCTCCATTCAGTATTCCAATCTTCACAAGCAGACACCGTCCCTTCTCTTCCAACTTGGTTCTCCTAAGCTTTTCCCAGTGGAGCGTGGAATCATCCCGATTCAACATGATGGTCTATGGCAATAGACAAACATCCACCAAATCGATGAGATTGATCAAAATACGAGAGCGTTTCATGACCGTCTTGTTGCCGACACAATCGTCTAGTGTCGCGTTAGTGAAAATATTATCGAAAGGAGTCATAACATCCAAGCAACGAAAAGTACAAATGGGAATAGATAATGTCGACAAAAACCGATGAGAATCAGAGGGACGTCTCATTGCAAGTTTCGAAAAAGCAGGACACGCTAGTTTATCGATCGGAATCTCCATCGACGGATGACTCGAATGATGCTGAATTCAAAGAAGCACTGGATAACTATCTGCTCGCTGAACCCGAGAGACAAATCGCTCAGCTTGGCGGGGTTGAATCTTTGATGTTAAACGCCCGGAAAGAACAGGGAAGTGGTGACCTGCACTCGGCAAGAAGGGATTATGAGTACGCTGCAAGAATTGAGATCTATACTCAAAACAAGGAGGGTGCGCTAAAGAGCCTTCTACTTGCTGAAGAAGTAACCGACAAAGACGAGGATCGCAGGATGCATAGGATAATCATGGATCGCATGGATGAGGTTCTTCGGATTTCCGCCGAATACCAGAGCAAAAATCTGAAGGATGAATCGAAGGAAGAAGAGGATGAGCGAGAAAACGAAGAAAGAGAGAACGAAATGCAAGCAAGAGAAGATCTGGACCGCGAGCCCCCAGCCGTCGGTTACCCAGGTAATACCCCAAATCCTCCGCAGCACTATTGAAGATCCGTACGCAGCCAACTGTTCTCATTCTCGAAGATTATTGCGGTCGCAGGAACGCAAAAACCTAATTCTGCGCTCCGCTGGCGGCTTTAAGGACTGGTTTTTCTTTCGGGAGATCTCCGCATCGTTCTTGTGATTGATTGAGCTTCCACTATTGCTCTGGAGGATGTAATCAACGTGCAAGTCACTGGCTGATATTACCTGCGCGATCCATTCCGTCATCGAGTTCCTCGCTGATCTTGCCTGCTAGATCAATTTCGCTTTGATCTCGAGTGCAAGTTGTTTGTCTTTTGCCCTAACATGTTCAGGGCAAGTAATATTTCCTGGGCTCTATTCCTGACGTGGTGTGGTTTGTTACAGAGCTGGTCTCCTGTCTGCCCCTGATGATAATCCTGACATAAGGTAGCAGAAAGATACCGCAAGCGATCGAGATCCCGCCGACATACCTGTACGTTCTGATCTCGTCTTGCTCATTCAAGAAGTAATTGAGAAAGTCGGGGCGGTGTACATGCCACGACATTTTCTCGCAAAAAAGCATCAGGCACAGGCCGCCGAGCAGCAACATCGCCGAAACGACGATATGGTGAACAAAAGGGGCGCAAAGCTTTCGAGCTTTTGCCAGCGGAATCCGAACACGACCTGATCGACTGCTGCAACAGCAATAACGTCTGCGACCATCATGCGAGATCTCTGTGGTCTTCGTCTGGGACATGGTAAATTGTTTATCGAGCGACCCTCGCCATATGAATGGCAAGGGCGCATCTTTAACTTCCGTGGTTCTCGCCTTCCATACAGGACGCCCATCTGCACGGTCATTTTGAAGCCTTCCTATGGTATTTGAGGTGCGACGCGGAGTCACTTTGCCAAAAATCTTGGCTCATTGCATGATGGCTACCCTTTTTTTGTCAGCATAGGCCGATATTACTGTTCTCAACTCCTGGCTAGGCACACGAGGAGAAACGAACTCGAAAAAAAGCTGGGGTAAAAAAAACGAGTGTGCCTCTGTCTACCATCCAATTATTCTTATAGCGCTTTTCCAGCATCGAGATTACGTCGCATGACAAGAGAAAATGCGAAGAGCACAAAGACCAGGGTCAAGGAAGACAAGATGATACGGCTTGTCTCAACCGCAATCGCACTTGTGCTAATAATCTTCTCCCTGGACGAACTTAACATAGGACTCCTCGGGCCAGATTTTGGATCATCTGCGATAATCTTCGCGTCGTTCTCTGCAAGTACCTTCATTCTCTTCATGACTCCAGAGGCAAAAGCAGCTAGCTCCAAGAGGTTTATCAAAAGCTATGTACTGGGTGGAATCATTGGATACGCAGGGTTTGTGTTGATAGGGTACATTGGTTTGTATCTTACATCAGGATTGATAATTTTCGTTCTATCTTTGCTGCTCTGGATAACAGACAGCGAGCATCCACCCGGCGTTGCGCTTGCATTTGCGTTCATTCTCTACCACGTAAACTATCTGGGAATTCTGGTCGTCATATTCGGCGTCGTGATATTGGTGATGATTCGCATCCTACTTGAAAGAGCAGGGGTAATAGCGACACAAGGATAGATTGTGTGTGAACGATGCAACGGAAAGATATCCCGAACGCGCAAGAATCGAACAATGTCAGTTCCAAAAGTGCGCCAGGATATACCGAGCGGTTGGACTGACACAGCAATAAGAAAATAGCTGTTTAATGTCTGAGCTAACAGTCCTCCTGTGGAAGCTAATGTAATTGCGGTCAGAAGTACATACGTTGAACTCGGTCTAAACAGAAGCAAAAAACGAATCGTGTTTCCATACTCAAATTGAAGACAGTTGGCTCGAATGTACAGACGGTCGAGCAAGAACACGGGCAGCGACAAACGATTCAGAGGATTTCGGGGTCTGGCGGTCAAGAAACTAGCTATAATTGAAAAATAGCGATTACTTATACACAGAGTTAACGTACGAACAAATGTAATCGATTATTGGATTAATTGAGAAGAAGATCGATAAAGGGCCTCGACGGCGAATTTTTGAAGGGCATCAACATCCACGCGGGAGCATTGAGGGAGTTCCCGATTGAGATTATCGAATTCTTGAGGAGAACGCCGATAGACTGGGTTAGAGTTCACCCTCTACCTTCAAGGAAGATCCGGGACAAAAGTCGTTCTGGCATCTCGTACCTTGACGCGATCGGAAAACTAGCACAAGCCGGGTTCAACCTGGTCGTGCCCATAGACGTAGGGCTGAAGGAAAATGTCGGGGCGATCACAGCAGCTAATATGAGGAAATTTGTTGACGACTCTTACTCGGAATCGTTCAAAGCCGTAAAACAAATCGAGACAAGAATAAACGGGTTTAAGCGAAACATCATCTATGGCGTGGAAAACGAGCTCGATACAAAAGAATGGATACTGCAATCCCTTCCGACCGTAGGATGGCGAGAAAGCTCACTCGCGTGGCTGGATCTTTCAGTTAACAAGGAACTCAAATACAAGAGGTTGCGCTACATATTCGAAGGCATCAAGGAAGCTTCGCCAGACTCGCTTACTATGATCAACTTTGAAGCAGACGATCCATCTGAAGATGGGAGCCTTGCCATGAGTTTCATAATCGCGGCGCAGGCAGTCCTTTCAAAACTGGGAATATTTGAAAAGAACGCTCAGGACTGGATAAACAATTTCAGACTGGACATTTCCGAAGCTCTTTCTAGATTAAACCAGATTGACATTGTCGGACTGGACAGTTATCCGAACTACTTTACCAAATTTCCCCCCAAGGGTTCAGACATAGGACCAAAGGTGAACGAAATCGCTCATCTCACGCACAAGCCGATAATAAACTCAGAGTTCGGATATACGACGAGCGGCCGGCGGCTGAAACCCAGTGACGTGTTCCCAAATGACAAGAAGAAAGAAATTGTGGGAGGCAGAAGAAATGAAGAAAAAGAAATTCCTTCGCCAGAGGAATTGCAGAGGCACTTTTTCGATAATGCTCTAGCATCGATTGAGAATTCATCCAGTCAGGGAACGTTCCCCTGGGTTCTCCTGATCGATCCAATTAAACGTCCAAAACCCGTTGAAGAGATTGGCTTCAGATTGTCAAAGTTATCGTACAACCGGGCGCTTGATCCCGTCCCTGCGCTGGAGCACTATACTGCGTGGCTCGATCTGATGAGTTCTCGAGAGCTAGGCCGTCTGATTGAGAAGAAAATCTGGAACCAGAAGCAAAGAGATGACGCCGCCCATGGACAGGAGCTTAACAAGGAAGAAGATTATTTCCACAAATAGATACTCTTCTGCTATTTTCTTGCAAACGCCGCCCAGAATCTTCGCAGTTTGCCCAAGTCATTAAAGTAAACTAACCTGGCCGTCATAAATTAGCTAACAAGTCAAGCTTTCATGAGTGAGGGTTTCTTCGCTTCCTGTCTTTCGTCTCAATCTCATGAGACAACAGTTACAGAGCAAAGAGGAGCTGGAAGACGCAT
>JBOGRL010000127.1:0-2884 GCA_050749505.1 Nitrososphaerales archaeon | reverse complement strand
CGAGCACGATCTTGCGGAGAAAACATCACAACAACCTTTGTAGACGTGGCGCTATCTACGAGGACAAAAATTATGCGCGAGAAGACGCGCAGAGTTTCAAGACTTCCGATCCCCCAGTACTTCCTGCAAGATATCCGCCGAAAATCATGAGCCAAACAAGGGGAGGATCCCCTATTATTCTCTCAGTTCCGCCCGGGCCCAGAACCTGTTGAACAAATGGATGAGTGATAGGCTCCAAATTCCAAAATTATGCCAACGAGTCTTATCACGCCCAATACCACCGAAGTATTTTTGAGTTCGGATTAAATCAATCGGTAGGACAGAATGAGTCCAATTGCTCCTGGAATGAAAGTTATAACTGCACGGATTGAATGACTAGTGATATTCACATTTTTCAGGAAACAACATCGCAACAAGAGCGCCTGCGATGGGGTAGCAAATGCACTGCGAGGAGACCCCTCCTTCCAGTATTTCTGGGCAAAAAGAACGGCCCGAGCAGCCAGCACAGGCCCCAGACAAAACCCGCGGATTCAGCCATTACGGTAGTTTTGGCTGTTGTCGCAGCCAAGATTACTTATGGCGTTCTTGTGAACGCTGTAGTCAGGATACAATGCATCGGGCAGGCTGATTATGAGTATCATCGGAGTGCCAGATAGAGCGAAAAGGATTCCCGCTATCCGAACATCTGACTTACTCTTCGCCTTCATTGAAGTTCCAGTTAAGGTATTTCCCTACCTGCTATTGCGCCTCTGCTTCTTTCGCTATTTGTGCAAGTGACTTTTCGGTCACCTCAGATATGTTGTCCCTGACAAAGCCGATTGCAAATCCTGGAACTCCTTTCATCTCAAATTTCCAATTCACATCGACCTTGGTTCGATCTTCACTCAACTTGCTGAGAACGATCTTTCGCGTTCCAAGCAACGGTCCCTTTGTCATAGTGAGCATGGTAGATTGTTTAGCGGAATCGACGACCAGCGTCTGGGTGCTCTTTGCTTCTCCCATCGGCCCGCGGCGGATTTTTACTTCTCTTTCGAGTGAATTATTCGCTTTGCTGAGTGTCTTGACGTCTTTTAGTAGAGACCAATTCTTGTGCTCGTTATCAAGATCGGAGACCAGTTTCCAAACCGCATCGAAGGGTGCCAGTACTTCTTGACTCTTGTTTATCTCAATCATTTTTGTTCTCACGCGCTTGCTCGCCATTTTTTTTCATGTTAGAGCGATATATCTCTCCTGTTACCCCCAGGGTGACATTGGCATCGTGTACCAATCCATCACAAGCCAGCAGATTGGCCGCCGTCGCAAACGATTATTGCGCCGTTCACGTATGATGCTTCGGCGGAGGAAAGAAATAGCACGAGGTTTGCGGCGTCCTCCGGAGTACCTATTCTCCCCAAGGGTATTCCTTTTGCAATATTGTCCATAATCTGTTCGGCCGTGACGCTTCCTGCTTGCCCAGACATTCGCTTCACAAAATTCTTTACTCCCTCGTCAAACATTTCAGAATGAGTGCTGCCTGGGAGGATGCAGTTTGCCCTGATGTTGTCCTTACCATGTTCTACAGCAAGTATCTTGGTCAGCATTATCACCGCTGCCTTTGACGAGGCGTATGATGTACCGCCAACGTAGCCTCGCAGACCGCCCGCAGAGCTCATGTTGATCACAGAACCGCCTCCGCTCTTGATCATGTAAGGAATCACGGCTCTTGTGCAGAGGAATGTACCTTTCGCGTTAGTGTTCATGACTCTATCCCAGTCTTCTTCAGTCACATACTCCATGAGCGCGTTGCCTGTTGATATCCCTGCATTATTGACAAGAATTGATATTCTTCCTGCAAATCTTTCCATGCAAATATTCGTCATTCTATCAACAGATTTTGAATCGGTAACATCTGCTTCCACGTAGATAGCTTTGCCCCCTTGATCATTGATATTAGCAGCAGCTTTCTCACCCTTTTCTTTCCTTCTCCCTACCAGCGCCACATTTGCGCCCTCGGCTGAAAACCGCTTCGCGATTGATTCGCCTATGCCGGATGTGGCGCCCGTGACTATTGCATTCTTTCCGGAGAGTTTATTCATGGGAATGTGCCCCCTCCTCCCCTTTGTTATTCCAGATCCTTACTCATCTGCTCGAGCTGATCTTTCGTGATCTCGCCTTTGGCGTATCGCTCTCTCAGGGCAACGATTGCAGGACCATAGTACTGCCCGTAGTACGACCCTCGCCCCCAGCATCCCCAGAAGAACCAGCGAAACCCGAAGAAGAAGAGGAATATCAACGGGATGAAGATGAGTGGGAAGAACGGAAACGGGAACCAATAGTATCCCGGGGGTTGAACGCCAGTAGTTGCGAAGTACAGGCCCGTTCCAACTACTATTGCTATGACGCTTACTGCTACGAGTATGGGTACTAGTAGCCACCTTGTTGAATGACGATTACGTGTTTGATACATGTCTAGTGTTTCACAGACGGCATGATAGCTCAAAAATCTAATATCCTTGTTGTTACCCCTGAAGTAACATGCCTGCAGGCTCGTCTGAATACCTTGTCGGACTGGGTTTGAACAAGAACGAAGCAAGAGCTCTAGATGCGTTGATATCTTTGGGGCCTTCAGGAGCCTCCGACGTCCACAGATACTCGGGCATCCCAAGAAACAAAGCTTACGAGTCGCTAGAGAAGCTCGCTAGACGGGGAATGATCGAAATTCAGCAGGGCCGACCAACGCTTTACAGAGCTTTGGGAGCAAATGCAGTAATCAACAACTTGTTAGAGGAATATTCCCGGGGAGCAAAAGAGGCGCTCGGCGTTCTTGAAAGGAAGCAGGAGGACCTCAAGGAACAAGCAGACTCCGATATTCAAAATGCGTCGTGTTGGATGGTGAGAGGAGAGC
>JBOGRL010000126.1:0-3431 GCA_050749505.1 Nitrososphaerales archaeon | reverse complement strand
ATTCGGCATCTTGTCAAGAATGCTCTTTGAATTTGAAACGACAAAATCAAGCAGATGCTTTCCTATTCCGGTTCCTCCGACCGAAATCAGAATCAATCTTTCTCCGCACAGATTCGGGAACAACTTCTTCTTGAGATCCTCGCGCGACTCGCTCGGAGTTTCATCAACTATTGAACCGACAATCTCAAAATATTGCGTCATGCTCTCAAATTTTCTTGGGATTGATTCCTTATCATCGGCGAAAATACGCAGTCCCGAGTTTTTGTAAGCTCCTGAAAGCATCCTGTTTGCGTACCAGATCACGATCCTTTTCAGCGGATTTTTAGAACTCGTCTCAAATCGAAGGTAATCGGTGATGATCACTCTCTTTGACGGAAGCCTTGCATTTTTATCCCACATGAAACAAAACATCGTTTCAGCAAATTCATCCTGGATCAGCGCGTCATAATTTTGAAGACACGTTCTTATCGAATAATAATTTTGCCGCGCGATCCTGGATGAAGCCCTTGCGACGCGCGACATGTCTCCGAGTCGTCCTCCGCTGACGTTATCTTCCATCGCAGGACTCAGGGATTTCAATTCTTCTGCAAGTGGAAGGACCCGCTCATTTTGCTCGGAAAGAAAAGGCAAAGCAGGTTCGGAACAAACCCACTCGATATCAAAACTTCCTAATTCCCTTAGTCTCCTTGCGATGGCAACGCTCCTCCGAACGTGACCCAGTCCGACCGAGGACACCCCGTAAAGGATTTTCAAGGGGGAATTTTTCTCTCAAACTTCGATTAGTTCGCGATTTGCGGAAGTCAAGACCTTTGGTTTGTTCTTCGTGATCAACACGTCATCCTCGATCCTGACGCCACCAAACTCCGGCACGTAAATTCCTGGCTCCACGGTCAAAACCATCCCGGGCCTTAGTGTTTCCTTGTTCCTCTTCGATAACCCTATTCCGTCATGCACCGCGAGTCCGAGAGAGTGACCCGTTGAGTGAATGAACCTTCCCTTGTACTCGGTAGAATTGACGACCTCAGTCACTTTAGAGTTAACGTAGTCTCCGGTGTTTTCAGGCGTGCAGAGCTCGGTTCCGAGTGTGAGCGCTTCCCTGACTATTTCGTACATCCTCTTATGCTTCTTGGATCCGCCTCCAAAAACGAGCGTGCGCGTTATGTCAGAACAGTACCTTTGAAACTTTGTCCCATAATCGCACAGGACAAACTGCCCCCGCTTGAGCTTTGCAGAACCTGCGGAATAGTGAGGCTCAGCACTATTCTTGCCGAACGCGACTATGGTCTCAAAAGAGACCGCAGAACCACCGAGCTTTTGCATTTCATAAGCTATCTCCGCGGCTACATTGCTTTCGCTCGTTCCCCCGGTCAGGACGGGAGGTATTTTTGCGAATGTTAGCGATGCAATGTCGCACGCCTTTTGTATTGCCCTGACCTCGGTTTCATCTTTTATCAGCCTCGCGAGCTCGAAGGCTTCCGAAGAGTCGACGAGCCTAGAATTCTTGAACACCGATTTGATGAAAAGCAGGGATTTGTAATTTAACTCGGGTGCGTTTAGCCCCAAAGTTAATTGTTTCCTGCCGCGAACCAGACTTCCGAGTCTTGATCTGATAGATTCAGTTTCAGTTTCGGCAAAAACCTCCACGTTTTTTTGCGCGTGGCCTCTCGCGATCGATTCCTCAAGCGGTGAAGTAACAAGAGAAATGTTCCCATCTCTTTCTGCAAAGAGGTAAGAGCCTTCGAACAATCCGTATGGAAATCCCGTAACATAGAAAAATGAAGCGTCGAGGTGAGGCTCAATTCCGTTTGCCAAGATTATTGCATCGGGCTTTACTTTCATTCGCTCGCTTTCGTCAACGTACTTGAAGATCTTGGATACTCTTTCTTGCGAGTCTACGACCATTTGATTGCATTGGAGAAATAGATGAAAACAAAAGGCTTGCGCTGTAAGTGTATTTCTACACAAGCAGGAAAAGATCAGCCTAACTGACGAGCTTCGAATCTTAACATTATTTCTCTCATTTGGACCCATCAAACGCAAACGCAAAGAATCTTATTTTTCTGCGCCCCATCATGTGCCAATCATTTCTCATTCTGGCGTTTCCATTCCTTGCCATACTGAAGGGGGCCGGCAGAATTTCCAGAAGGATCTTCGGAGCAGAACCCTCCTTTTCAACCAATTACACTAGCAATATCGTTTCAATAACTCGAAAAACCTTTAGGCAGCGAGCATTTCTTGGCAAACAGTATTTTGCAATTATACCTCGCCGGATGTCGCATCGGCCGATTTTTCGCTCGCCGTGGGTGTGGGTGTCATCATTACAAGCCTGTGGGCCAAACATCTCTTACACTTCATGAAGACATTGACCCCGTGGCCGTACTCCTGACTCGATATAACTTCCCATATATGGGATCTGAGGACTTTCACCAGCAACTCATAATTGCGAACATCCTCTGCGGAAGGCATCACGCATCTGGATTCGCTTTTTTCACCGGCTTCAAATTCTCCGCTTCTTTGCAAAAACTGATCAAATCTAGAAGAAGTTAGGCAACCAGGAGGATAAAGAAGTTGCTGTCTTTGATTCACCAAGGTGGTGACGGAGTTTCGTGATTCCATTGCCCAAGTCGTTGCATCCATTGAAGTCGTTCAATTGCTCTTGATACTACTCAGGAGCACAGCAGTTTTTCCATCGTGCCCGAGGGAACATTATTATTGCGCTGGAGAAAGAGATCGGCACAATGATGGGAAAAGGATTTTTGAACGATGCGGCCAGAGGACAACAACAATTTCCTGCCTGGTTGAATTTTTTTGAAATTTCTGACGAACAAGAACTAATCGTGGATATCGTTGACCAGGCTTGCAAAAAACTGAGGCCTATCGAGGACAAGTTCTACCTGGAACGAAAGTATGATGATCAGATTGCAAAGATATTCAGGGAATCGCACCTATTGGGCCTTCCGGTTTCAAAGGAGTACGGCGAAGGCCAAGCGGCTGATGCGCTAACTTATTCCTTAGCTCTGGAGCGTATCGGACAAGAGGGAACTGGAGTGAGGACTTTTTTTTCTGGTCACACTTCACTGGGACAGCTGACGGTTCAAAGGTGGGGGAACGAAGAGCAAAAGCAGAGGTTTCTTCCAAAGACGACGAGAGGAGAATTATTGATGGCATTCGCCCTGACCGAGCCAACAGCTGGCTCTGATCCTGCTTCGCTTAAGACAAATTTTGAAGAGAAAATTGGCGGCTACTGCTTGAACGGAGAAAAAGCCTGGATATCAAACGGATCTATTGCAGACCTTATCGTAGTGTTTGCCTATCCCAAGGGCAAGTCCGAAGGCATGTGCGCTTTTCTGGTCGAGAAGGGATCCGAGGGGTTTTCTTCTGCGCCCATCAAAAACAAGATGGGGCTGTACACTTCGGACACGGGGTTACTT
>JBOGRL010000125.1:0-4779 GCA_050749505.1 Nitrososphaerales archaeon | reverse complement strand
GGCCTAGAGTAATCTTCACCTTCATCCGCTACGAGATCAAGCGGTCGATAGCAAGAAGGAAAATCATTGTACTGGCTATCTTCACCCTTTTGATCGGCACCGTACCGTACATCGGATTAGCAAACTTGCATCACGCGTTATCATTGATCCCAACTTCAGATTACCCGTACCTGTGGGTTGCCGGAGTATTTCTCCCGCAGGGATTGTTCATCCAGTTTACCGCAATATTGATCGCAGCGGGGGCAATGTCTGAAGAGTACGAGCAGGGAACAGCCGAGCTCCTGCTCTCAAAGCCGGTCACAAAGTCTGAATATTTTCTCGGCAAGTTCTTTGGTGGCTATCTGCTTCTCGCGTTCATAATTTTGCTGAACATGGCGCTCGCAGTAATCTCGGCAACGCTAACATTCGGACAGCAAGCGAGCTTTTCTGTTCTCCCCGGAGTGTTTGTTGCGCAAGCTTATGCAGGCCTACTTTTCTTTACCTTTGCGTTCATGATCGGAGAACTCATCAGGAGGTCTTCTCTGTCATACATATTTTCGGCAGCACTTTTTTTCACGAGCACAATCTTCGGACTATATTTGAGCGTCATATTTACTCTGACCGGAAACGCATTCTACAGGCAGGTTCAACTCTACCTGCCATCCTCCCCGATTTCTTCACTCCCACTGCTTTATGCGAGTGGAAATCTACCTTCTGCGGTCTCGTCTCTGCTCGGACTCATTGAGGGCCTCGGAGGTGGCGCGGTCGAACCGTCCATACTATTTTCGATACTCCTGATTTCAATTTATTTTGCTGCAGCATTCATAGCCGCATTTGTCTTCTTCGAACTCTCGGATGTTTCCAGAAAGGTAAGCTGATTTCGATCTCGACAGAATATCTGGGATAACAACAGGCGAGTTCTCCAATTTTTAGTCGGCAACTTGGAAGTTTCTTCTAGATCTGATGAAATAGAAACCCGCTACTCGTCTTCGACATCTACTATTGTCATCGCTTTTCCGCATATTTTCAAAAAAATGAATGGAAGTACATTAATTACATAAAGGAAAGAAATCCGAAGCTTTCATAATCAAACTATCCATTTTTAGGTTCTGGTATCGTTGCCGTGTGAAAAATTGACCTGTTTCAATTCGGGTGAAACAAATAAAACCCGTCGAATAAGGCGAACAAAGGCGAAATTGGAAATTACAGTTGCAATTACAAATCATAGCAGAAAGTCGAATACGGAGTTTATGAGGAAGGTACTGTTAGAGATAGATGGGCAAAAGGAATGAGGGCAAGCTTGCTGGTAGCCTATTGGGAACGGAAAACCAGCCAGGCAGAGTCCAATTCCAAGAATACTCGACAAAGCAATGATCGATAGCTTGACTACCCGGTTGCTTTGTTGTTTCATCGGCTATTCTTTCTAAAGCAGATTAGAAATAAGCTTAGCCATTTTTGTTTTCAATTGTGATTCCGGCTCCTTGAGCCGGGCGTCGCTATCACCCGAATTGAAACACTTGGAAGGTTTCATCCGAAGATGAAATGGAGCCAAATTTTATGGATACACGGATTTTTTTGCACGAAACTCTCTGAAAAATGAGTAGTGTACATTGAAAGCGCGCATATGTTTCCCCCAGAGGTTAATCCGCTTTTCCAAGTTTTGAAATCAGGAAACTGATCTGCATATTTTCGGTGGCGAGCAAACTTAATCATCAACCCCTTTTCTACCACTAGTGATGAGAATGGTTTCTACAGCGACTGATTACAATGAGGCTACTGACGAGCCAGAATTTGGAGAATTACTGAAAGAGCTTGATCGTGGCGAGGTTCGGAATCGTAATCAAGGAAGAAACAAAGGCACTTTTCGAAACCTACGACACTAATCCAAGGCATCCCCCACGAAAAAAGGTGAACTGGAGAGGGTACTCACGAGCTTAGGAAAAAGGCTGGCTACCGGCGGGAACTTCAAAGATGGTCTTATTATTCTGCAGGGAGACAAGCGAGAGGAGGCTAGAGACACACACACTCGTCGAACTTGGATACTCCCTTGAGCGAATAGAAGTGCTGCGACCTCGATTCTAGCGGTTGAGAGTGGTTTAGAAACCTCACGCGCAAAGTAGTCGAAAGCAGAGAACTCCTTGCTTTAATCTGGGAGTCTTTTCGATAAGAGGATAATTAGATAAACACTCCTGTAAGATGACATGTTGAACTAAAAGCCCTCGCAAGAGTGAAACTGCAATTTGGTTATAATACTCGACATTCAACTATCAGGTCAAGCCTTTGCGTTCAGAATATTAGCTGCACTCTTTCTTGCTGGCTTGGACCTTTTCGTTTTCTACTACTTGCCGTTGCACATTAGCACTATAGCACCATACTTTGTCCCGAGAATATACATTCCTGAAATCAACTCGCTTGCAAGTAGCTTTGCATCGTCTGCTCTTCCGGCGCTCGGAATCTTGTTTGCAATACTTGTCTTTGTAGAGGTATTCCTTAGAGGCACGTGGGCTTTTGGCGTGTTGCTGATAATCTTGGGCAGTTTCTGGATTTTGTACGACCTGACTTTATACAGAGAGGGGCTCCTGTTCGCCAATTTACTTCCTACCGGCGGAATAACTTTAGGAAATGGGGAGCAAGTCGTCCTTTCGGGTTCAGAGCAAAGTGAGCTTCTGCTTTTTTTCCGCGCCCTGATCATTTTGTTTGTGATATCATCCCTAGTCACGATTGCTAGAGGAGTAAAGATTCTTTTGCGAAAGCGCAGGGCCCACTCGCAAACAAAGATTGCGCAACAACAGTAGACAGGCCAGCTCTCTTAGAATTCCAGTTTCAACGAAACCTTTCATTGTAAGCTGCTTTGACCTTGGCGGACTTTTTCAGTTTTCCACGATCTGAGAAAGAGGAGTACCTGCACGTATGCCTGCCCACGCAAGAAGGATTAGGATATTGACACCTGCTTGCTTGGGGACACGACGTTTCTATTAGATGTAATGTAGAGCCAGCGGAGAGCGATGGCATTGCTGTTATGCTAGCGGTCTCCCGCTATTTTCGAGCTCTTCGTGGGGAGTTGCCTTGGCGAGAAACCTATGGAAGAAAAGCGCATCACTTTTGGCATCTCTAGCTCAACTCCCTTTTTTGATTACGTCTGCAAGCGTGGCCGGAGTTATCTTCGGCGAAAAGAATCAAACCTGGGGGGCGAAAATCGACCCTGAGGATGCAATGCTAGCTTCAATAGCAAAAAACAAACAAACAATTCAGCCTTATCATAACTCGCAATACTAGACGTTTTTCGAACATGGAAGGAGAAATTGTAGAAACACACTGGCTTTTTTTTCTTGAGCAAATTAAAGACGCCCTATTGCATGGAGATCTGAAATGCGCTCTCAATTTTTGCACTTTTTTGAATGCTTGAATTCGATCCAGAGGAAGTACTATGCAAGAGGCAACACTAGCCGTGAATCGAGAGGGAGTCGGCTACCCACCCACCTCTCCCAGTAGGTTCAAATCCCATATGATGATACCCCTCTGAAAGTTGGAACCGAGAATCACAAACCCCTACTACCAAGGCAGCAGAATATCCAAATGACGGATCAGCCACAGGGTCTCAAGAAAGCGATCAAGCTGCGGAACGCGGTCGCGCTTTATGCAAGTTCGGTTCTTGGCTCCGGCGTGCTTGTTCTACCCGGACTTGCTGCCCAAATAGCAGGACCCAGCTCAATACTTGCATGGATCTCCCTGTCTTTCGCTAGCTATCCATTTGCATTCACTTTCGCGTCGCTCTCCGCACGGCGACCAGAGTCTGGAGGAGTGTATTCTTTTGCCAAAGAGACTTTCGGGTTGCGGATTGCTACGGCGACGGGGTGGCTCTTTGCACTCTGGATCATAACAGGAGCTCCTGCGGTCACGCTCATAGCCGCTTCTTATCTCGGTTATGCATTCCCGCTGGACCGTGCCGAGACTTTTGTTATTGCGTTCGGGATTATTCTAGCGGCCTTTACCATCAACTATCGAGGATTAGTGGTCAGCAACAGAGTGCAGCTAGCAACAATTGGTTGCATCGTCGCGCTTCTCCTGGCTGCCATAGTTTTCTCGAGCTTCTCAGTAAAGACGGAGAATTTTTCTCCTTTCTTCCCAAACGGCACCTTGATTCCCGTTGGAACTGCTGCAGCGCTGATTTTCTGGTCTTATCTGGGGTATGAGAACGTGTCCAATGTCGCAGATGAGTTTGAGAATCCGGAAAGAGATTTTCGCAAAGGCATCATTCTGAGTGTTGCTTTGATAGGCGCCCTGTACGTGTCTGTAGCATTCGTCACAATTGGCACGCAAGCCTACAGAGCTGGAGGAAGCATCGCGCCCTTTGCGGTGATTCTATCAAATGTTCTGGGAAAGTACGGGGCAGACGGAACGGCTCTTTTGGCCGTGTTCATCATCTTTGGAACTGTAAACGCCTACACAACTGGAATGTCAAGAGTATTCTACGCAGTTTCAAAAGACGGAGTCTTTCCCAGAGCTCTTGACCACCTGAGCAAAAAGACAAATGTGCCCGATCGCTCGCTCGTCGCACTTTTTGGATGCACCATCCCCGTGTTTGTGATCTACTACTTCTTCAATGTCAATTTGGAAACCGCGCTTCTAATTCCTAGCGGAGCTGCTATTCTTGTCTATGTAATTGGCTCCGGCGCCGGTGTCAAGATATTCGCACGGAGAGACCATGAGGCAGAAAAAATTCGCGCTAGGGATGATGTGAAGCAGAGGCGGGTAATTTTTTCCTTAATCTCGCTTGCGATTTCACTGATTGTGTTGCCA
>JBOGRL010000124.1:0-2765 GCA_050749505.1 Nitrososphaerales archaeon | reverse complement strand
GCCTGGAACAAGACGCGTTTCGAACAACAAAACTCCTTTTTTCTTTGCGTCATCTGTACATCTGGAATACCTCTGCGCCCATTTGTTCGAATGAGCCCGCCATGTCTGCTGACATATTGTAATTGTGTTCTGCGGATGATGCTCCCTCAACATAGAGAAATAAAAGTGCAGACTGTCCCTTTGGCAACAAGCTCAAAATAGCATAGTCTGAGGTCTTGTATCCTTCCTCAAACCCATCAAGCGCAGCAAGGAATTTCTTCCCTGGCGTGCTCAGAATATCGGGTGATGAGGTCTTAACCACGCAAAAATCTATCCAAGCACAAAAAAACAGCCTAAACAAAGGGGCTATCTTTTGCGGAGTTCCGTTTTCTTAACAGAATGTTCACGTGCGATTAAGTAATCCCAGGCAATTTCTTCAATGTCGATTTCCACGTAGCAGATGAGTTCATGCCAAGACTCGAAAGATTTTCCTTGAAGAGAATTGGGAGCCCACCAGGGGCCTTATACGATCTTCTTTTTTCTCATTCCGAATGCCATCGATGCGAAAACAAGCTACTGTTTCCGGGCTATGCTTTGCAACTCGTGGGCCCCGGCTGAAATGCGAACTCGCGCGTACTCTTGTTGTCGTAAATAGAGAGTAAAGAGAGGCAATATTTGTTAATACAGCTACTACTGCCACGATAGTAACGCGGCATTATTCCTTCGGGGACTGATGATTTGACGTGGCATCGGTGACGAAGCCCCAAATCGCAATCCTGATGGGAGTGTAATAGCCATAGCTGATATCTACTGGACTTGCACAAGGCTACACGGTTGAGCTCCGTCTGGCTCTTGCTAAAATGATTCTGGTCGCGGACGTGACATGGCTCGGTCTCGATTTTTCTTTAATGTGCGAGTCAAGCAAGGCGACACCTCTATCCACCTCGCCCGAAGCATCCTCCGGATGAATTGAATTCTTTTAGTATCTCTAACGACTGTCCTGATGCTTTTATGCGCTGAACTAGACATCAGGGAATGAATCTCCGGCAGTGTTTCACTTCGAAGCTAGTTCTTAACGAGCTCACTGTCAACTGTTCAGCTGATGCATGTTGGATATTTCTTCATGAACAACCAATAAGTTGACAGAACGTTCATAATGCGAGCTTATCTAAGAACAAAACGAAAGAAAGGAGAAGCTAAAGGATTTCGTCTAATTCAAAGTTGCCTAGAGAGAGTTACCGCGACCTGATTATTCTTCCAATTCTAGTTGCGATATTTGCGCCAGGAATTTTCATTGAAGGCTTTGACGAAATCTCAATGCGACTAGTACCTAACTTGACGCTCATACTAATAATCTTCGTAACCTGGTTCGGGTTAGATCGAATAATCTTATGGTATGTCTTGAAACGAATCAAGTTTGCAACCCAAAGTTGAAAGAGGGAAAATTGACTTTGACAACCAGCAGCACAATTCCAATCAAAGCCGTGCGCCATTGCGGCTTGCTCGCTACCCGGGCGCTACTGCAGTCCTGGATTGGAAGTCCTCGGTCAAGATGATGCAGGACAAAGCGATGGACTTTGTGGACTGCACTGAGCTCCCAACGACGATAAGCAAAGTAACGGATAAACCATTCGCGCTCCAGTACATCGGTTCTCACATCAAAGATGACAAGAGCTAGGCGGAGTTTCGCGGAAAGAAGTTTTATCGCAATATCAGAATTTCAAACCTCTCTAAGACTCCCGCAGCGGAAAACCAGAGGGTTCCAGCAGTTTAGGAACTGCGTCGTGTGCTTTATGCACAGACAGCCCCTCCCAGAACCCGTCATGATCGGGTCGATGGCTTTCTCAGGGCCGAAGGAGGAGGTGCAGGGGGATTTTCTGGGTCTTGAGGGTTCGCGATTTTACAGAGATGGAGCTAGTCAACGGAAGTGCGCTTCCTCAAGATCCCAGCACTTGTAATCGTGTCCGAAGAGATCTCAAAGAATGGGAAGCATTATCTCACTCCTCGGGGCCGGAGGGCTGCGCGGCATCATGAGGTTGCCCTACATCATGCGCGGAATCAAATCCGGCACGATAAAACTCAGAGTCAAACCGACCATCGTGAGCGAACGGTCCTCAACTATTCTATTGGATGGACGGTACGGTTTAGGTCATTATATAGCGTCAAAAGCGATGAAACTTGCGGTAACCAAGGCAAAAAGGACCGGCCTCGCGGCTGTTGGGATCTTTAACTCTAACCACACATGCAGTCCCGGCAACTACGCGGAAATTGCGATGGGGCAAGGGTTGATTGGAATCATCATGACTTCAACCGAGCCGGCAGTGCATCCGTACGGCGGCGTGAGCCCTGTACTTAGAACAACCGCTCTTGCCGTCGGCATCCTACACGAGAAAGAGTGTGCCAAGTTCTTGGAAGATTACATACACGACCTGCATCTCGACGGGTTTTCCTCTGAGCTGCACAAGTTTGAGCTAGGAAGAGCTAACCTGATTGTTCGAATCGGTCCGAGCAATGAAACGGGCCTTTTGCTTTCGGGTCACATAGATACAGTCCCGGTCGGCGAACCGACCAAATGGTCAACCGATCTCTTTGGGGACAGGGTCAAGGACGGTCTCCTCTACGGTAG
The DNA here is from genome assembly GCA_050749505.1 of Nitrososphaerales archaeon. Classification (GTDB taxonomy): domain Archaea; phylum Thermoproteota; class Nitrososphaeria; order Nitrososphaerales; family CADDZS01; genus DATLTL01. Next base: position 160 of record JBOGRL010000124.1, on the reverse strand, counting down.
AGGAGCCGCCGACATGAAGTCGGAGTAGCTGCGTTGGTGAAGTCACTTGAAAGCGTCGAGGGGAAGACATTTTCGCGCAAGCTCTTGTTAATCGCGACCGCCAGAGAAGAGAACGGTTGCTACGGGCTCAAACTCCTTCTGAAAGACAAAAAGATTTCCG
>JBOGRL010000123.1:0-6989 GCA_050749505.1 Nitrososphaerales archaeon | reverse complement strand
GTCTTGAGGAACTCCCTTTTGCCTCTTGTCTCCGTCATATCTTTTTCAACAGCAAGCCTGATTAGCCGCTTAATACTCATCGAAGCTGTTTTTGGTTTTCCAGGAGTTGGCGATTTGCTTGTTGACGGTGTTCTAGGTAGAGATTATCCGGTGGTCACAGGCAGTCTCTTTTACCTCACATTGGTAGTCATCGCAGGCGGACTCATTGGCGATTTCGTACTGGTGCGACTGGATCCTCGCCTTCGGAGCTTCAAGTAGCAGGAGCAAAGGAGAAGGAGCTTTCAAATGCAAGTTACACCTGCACCGCAGACAGTAGCTGTCGAAGAGACGATCAGGGTAAAGACCGTTTGGACTAGGTTACTCCACAGCAAACCCGCCATTATCGGGTTGGTTATCATTGCTGCGATACTAATATTCGTCTTGATCGGACCATATGTCTGGCCATATACTGCATTTCAGGTATCGGGGCCAGCGAACAGCCCGCCGTCGTTTTCACACCCGTTCGGAACAGATTATCAGGGGCACGACCTCATGAGCCAAGTCATTTACGGCGCATATCCTACACTCCTTGTCGGCTTGGTGTCCTCAGTCTGTGCGACTATGATTGGGTTTGTCGCTGCACTTTATGGAGGATATTTTGAAAGAGTGAGAAACTTTGTCTCCCTCGCGACTGACATCGTGCTGAGTTTCCCATCTATCGCAATGCTCATCGTCATAGGATCTTTATTCCTCCCCAGCGATCCTGTCATAGCAGGCGGGTTGATAGTTCTCCTCTGGGCTACTTGTTCAAGAGCTATATTGCCTCAAGTTGCATCCTTGAAGAGGATGCCATACGTTGAAGCCGCGAAGACTTCAGGCATGAGCAACAGGAAAATACAATGGAGAATCATCGCTCCAGCGGTGGCCCCTATAGCAATGGCATACTTTATTCTCATCACATCAGTCGGAATTATCATAGCTACTTCTGTGTCATTTCTTGGGCTGGGCAACTTTACTGTGATCAGCTGGGGAACTATATTCTTCTATGCTCAAGAGTACGCATTCTACCTCGGAGACTGGTGGTGGGTAATCGCACCGGGACTGATGCTCGCATTGACCGCGAGCGCATTCGCACTTGTTGGTTTCTCTGTTGAGGAGATAATGAACCCGAGGTTGAGGAAATAGCTTTATGTCAGACAAGTTGGAAGTAGAATCAGAGATGCTCGAAACCCAGCAAAAAATGCTAGAAACAAAGACTATTTTGGAAGTGAAGGATGTATCGGTTCAGTACAAGATCGATGACTTGGTCATACATGCGCTGGATCAAGTCTCACTTTCGATTCCATCTCGTGGCACCTTGGGAATAGTTGGCGAGTCCGGTAGTGGCAAGACAACCCTCGGGATGGCGATAATGAATCTTATCGAACCGCCAGGGAAAATTTCAACTGGAAAGGTAAATTACATGGGCGAAAACGTGCTTGATCTTTCCGATAAAGATCTTAGAAAGTTTCGCTGGGAAGAGGTAGCAATGATATATCAATCTGCTATGAATTCATTGAACCCTGTCAAAACTATATCCCACCCAATTATCGAAGTACTTCGGTATCACCAGAAACTTACTAAATCCGAAGCAGTGGAAAAGACAATCAAGCTGTTGCAAAACGTCGGAATTAATCCGAGTAGGGCGTTCTCCTACCCCCACGAGATGAGTGGAGGCATGCGACAACGCGTGGTAATCGCCCTCGCACTCGCTTTATCCCCGAAACTCCTGATAGCCGATGAACCAACTTCTGCGCTGGACGTTGTCACCCAAAGACAAATACTTGCACTCATAAAGAAAGAAATTACCCAGAACGGCCAGTCTCTGATTTTTATCACGCATGAGATCGCGCTGCTAAACGGGTTGGTTGACGAGATCGCTGTCATGTATGCTGGAGAGGTGGTCGAACGCGGAAAACTGGAGGATGTCATCTCAAAGCCGCAACACCCATATACAGAAATGTTGCTCAGCACTATACTCACAATTGATTCGCCTACAAAGAATCTATCTGGGTTCGCTACCGCGTCAAGTGAGAGGACAGTTTCTAAGAAAATGAACGCGTGCAGATATACAAACAGATGCAAGTATGCTTTCGACCGCTGTACGAGGGAAAGACCATTGCTGAAGGAATCTGAAACAGGGAGGCTAGTAGCATGTCACAAGTACAACTAGTCAACAGCTCCGATAGTGGAGATTCAAGGGCTCCACTGTTGAAGGTGACCGATCTTTCTGTGAGATTCAAGTCGCAATCTGGAACTTTTCGCGTCAAGAAAAGTACGATAAAGGCCGTAGATGGGATCTCTTTCTCGGTAAGCAAATCCGAAGCGGTTGCAGTCGTTGGAGAAAGTGGTTGCGGCAAGACCACACTAGCTAGATGCATCCTGGGTCTCGTCGAACCCACATCAGGTTCCATAATCATTGACGGTCAGGACGTTACAAAGATAAAACAAAAGAATATGCGCGAATACCGTCGCGATGTCCAAATTATCTACCAGGACCCATTTGAATCTCTCACTCCACGCCTGAACGTTTACGACACGGTTGCCATGCCATTGCGCGAGCTATTAGGAATGAAAGATAACGACGAGATAACTGCAAAGGTCCGGAAACTGCTCGAAGAAGTGGGCCTGGATCCGTCTGAGATTATGTACAGGTATCCGCATCAGCTCAGCGGAGGTCAACGTCAGCGCGTAAACATCGCAAGAGCCTTGGCTCCCAGCCCGAAACTGCTGGTAGCGGACGAACCGACAACCATGCTCGACGCGGCTCAACGAATGAACATGCTCTACCTGTTATTGGAGCTTAAAGAGAAGAGAAATCTTACTCTTCTATTCATCACCCACGACCTCGCGAGCGCTCACATGCTTTGCAAGAGAACACTGGTCATGTATCTAGGCAAACTTGTAGAGGAAGGTGATACCGATGTTGTACTGTCAAAGCCGAAGCATCCATACGTGGAACTGATACTCGGAGCACTTCCGAGCTTGAAGGAAAAGAACCCATATGAAAACCTGAAGCTTACTTGGATTGAGGATAGCTCAAACCTAGGAACCGGATGCGTCTTCGAGCCGAGATGCAAGTACAGGACCCAGATCTGCAAGGAACAGGAGCCGCCTCTCACCAAGAAAGCAGAGAATGACTACGCCGCTTGCCATCACCCGCTAAATATGTAACTTGTTTTGAATGTCAGACGGTCTGCTCGCTATAGATGCGAGTGTACTTTCTGGCATTTCCCTTTTTCTTTCCCAAAAACAACGAGGCATTTACATTCATAGCAAAATAGCTTCTTGATGTATGTGCGAAGGCAAGGCCGCCTTGTTCGCAATTCACTATTTTTTGACTGATGATACTCTATGCACGTTTAAAGTCTAGTTATTCAGTTTCTGTTTTTGGAGAGAAATTGCAAGACAAGCAACAGAGCGCCGAGTACAATTCTGATTTGTTGGTAGATGAAATCCGCGCCCTAGGGATCGAATACGTTTCGCTCAATCCTGGCGCGACTACTCGCGGGATACACGATTCGATAGTGAACTATGGTGGAAACAAGCAGCCCAAGTTAATCCTTTGCTGCCACGAAGGTATAGCCGTGGCCATGGCCTCAGGTTATTTTAGGTCAACCGGCAGACCGATGGTCGTGCTATTGCACGACATTGTGGGCTTGTTGCATGCTACAAAGGCAATATTCGATGCATGGATCGATCGTGACGCAGTGATACTGATTGGCGGAAACGGCCCGGCCAACGCAGAGGATAGGAGACCGTGGATCGACTGGATTCACAACGCTCTCATTCCAAACACTGTAATTAGAGATTACGTAAAGTGGGACGACCAGCCCGCAGACATCGTATCTGCATTAGAAGACTTGGTGAGAGCGAGAAACATTGCGCTGTCAGAGCCAGCGGGGCCCGTTTACATCAGTATCGATGCTGGGTTGCAGGAAGACTACATTAAAAGCCGCGTAGTGCCTCCGTCGCCAGATATCTACCATCCACCCGTGATAGATGAGGGCAGCTCTCAAGCGATGAAGGACATCGCAGCATCACTCTTTGATGCTAGCAAGCCAGCGATCGTGGTCGACAAGTACGGGCGAAGCGATGAAGATGTTGCAAAGTTGATCGAATTGTCTGAGGAGGCAGGCATACCCGTACTTGATAATGGAATGCTGTTTAACTTCCCCTCCAATCATCCGATGAACCTTTCAGGGCTAGAACAGGAGATTCTTGCCGAGTCAGACCTCGTACTTGCACTCGGAGCAAGGGACCTCTATTTTCACCTGGCAAAGAGGGAGAAGGGCGGATTCTTTTCGAGGAAATCAAGCCTGGTTGTCAGCACCGAATGTAAAATAATTCGAGTCGATCTGGAGGGAGTCTCGATCAATAGTTGGGTGAGCGAGTATGGGCGCCTTACTCCCACGAGCCTCTACGTTTCGGCAAAGCCCAGCTCAGCAGTTGCATCAATTCTACATTTTTTCAGAAAGGACTTGGGCGCGCGCCCCGAAGCAAGGAAACACATCACAGAGAGGAGTCAAAATATCCAACAAAGGTCGAAGGAGCTCCGTAGAAAGTGGTTAGAAACCGCTGAGGCCGAATCGAAGAAGCGAGGTCAGATCAGTTATCCAGGGCTAGCTTTGGTGACGCGAGAAATCACAAAGGATGAAGACTGGGTACTTGCATTTCCAGGATACTCTTCGCGTGGCATAAATGCCTGGCTGCGAAGAACCTGGGATATCACGAAGCATTACCAGTATCCGGGGAGAGGCGAAGGAACGGGGACAGGTACGGGTCAGGCATTGGGGGTCGCACTTGCTAACAGCACCGACAAGAAGAGACTGTGCATAGATTTCCAGCCCGACGGAGACCTTCTGTATTCGGCAAGTAGCTTGTGGACCGCCGCAAATTCGAAGATTCCAATTTTGATCATAGTGATGAACAACAGATCATATTACAATGATGAGGAACACAATAGATTCATCGCCAATGAACGGCGAAGATCTGACGCGAGCACCAAGATAGGCATCAGACTTGAGGATCCTGAAGTAGATTTCGCACACCTGGCAAGATCATACGGAATAAATTCAACGGGCCCAATCAAAGACTATGAGAACTTGCGAGAGGCGCTGAAGCAGGGAGTCGCAACCGTGGCCGAAGAGAGCAAGCCTTACCTTATCGATATCCTAGTAAGCCCCTCGTTGTGATCGTGAGTCTTCTCCCAGCATATTTGTTCTACAACTTTAGCATCTTTCTTGCATTACCGTCGAGAATCAGCTCCTTCTCTTCTGCCGGAATGTCAAAATCTCTGATGCTCTTCAATGTCTCATCAATCCATCTTTCCCCCTTTTCTGGTCCAAAAGGATAATCAGTCGCAAAGACGATGTGTTCCGGTCCATAAAACCTGTAGGCACATTCCAAAGCTCCCAAGCTTCCGTTGACCACCGTGTCACCGTACATCTTGCGGAAGTATTGCACGGGATGCTCGCTTAACCCCACTGTCTCTGACGAATCTTTTTCTCTTTTCACCCCTGGCGGTTTTGTCTTTAATGGGTCATCGATAAACCCCCTCAAGCGCTCTGCATAATACGGTATCATGCCACCAAGGTGATGGATTATCAGTTTCAGGTTGGGATACTTCGCGAGGATCCCGCTGAATACCAGCCGAGATACTGCTAATGTTGTATCGTACGGCCACCCGAAGATTTTCACGAGATCATAGTCAAATGACCAATCATAATGCGGCCAGCTGACTGGATGAATCCAGATTGGCAAGTCATATTTTGCCATTTTTTCGTAGAATGGGAGCATTTCAGGCATATCGATGGGCTTTCCCGCGTAGTTGGAGAATATTTCCAGTCCCTTCAGGCCAAGGTCCCTGATTGACCTGTCAAGCTCATCTAATCCTTCCCCGTTCAGAAGAGGAACCGTGGCTACGCTGACCAAGCTCTCCGGATTCTTTTGAGCAATCTCGGCCATTCCGTCGTTTCCAGCCCGAATCAGACGGAGCACGTCCCTTTCAGGTATATGACTCCAAATGCTCGGTTGAGCTAGCGTAACAACGGCAGTGTCTATGCCGAATTTCTTCAAAACTTTGATTCTATAATCAGTATCCAAGAAACGTTCTCCTTCAGGCCCGTATCCAGCGTCCACAAACGGGGTGAACGGCAACTGGCTCCTAACGTAATCTTTGTAGAATTTCTTTGGGTAGATGTGTGAAAACATGTCCAATACCAAGAGGATTTTGCACTTTTGCTTCGTTGAGATCAAAAGGGTCAAATAAAGCATTCCACAAACCACGAAGACTCTCCTTTCAATGAGATCCTTTTAACCAGTAGTAGGTGAGCCCGAGTGAAGTGCTCCGGGAACCATTGATGCTAGATTACCTGGAAAGTCCGAACCAATCGCGCATTATGGCCCACCTCTCACTGTAGTACATAAAATCCGTTTGATACGGAACTTTCAGAGCATCGTTCCAACCCAAGAGATTACGCCAGATTGTCGCTTGTACTAAGATCTTCTGTCATCAGTCTCTGGAACCTCTGAGTACTTCGTAGTGAGTAGTATTCCCAACAGTTCCCGAACAAGTCGCGTAGACTGAAACGCTTGCGACTATTATGGTGATTATATGATTACAACTAAAATGGTTTTTTCGTCGCAAACGGGCGCTCTTCTTCACTTGAAGGATGGGAAGATTTCTTTCGAAATAATCTTCATATCGGAAAGCATCTTCTCTAGACTTCCTCTGAATAGCATGGTCAGGACATGGTGCCGAACTCCAGCTTCGGAGAACTTCTCAATCTGCCCAGAAATATCCCTCGCGTTTCCAACAAAACAGCGGCTTTCGAATGCCTCTTCGACTATTTTCGCACGTCCGAACGAACCTCCGGCAACTCTGGGCTCCAGAGTTTTCCTGGAGATCTCTATCGCAGCATCCTTGTCGTTAGCAAGGCAAAGATAATTCATGCACGCAACATCAAATT
>JBOGRL010000122.1:0-4163 GCA_050749505.1 Nitrososphaerales archaeon | reverse complement strand
CATGCCACACACCGAGGATGTCGAAGCTCACATAGAGTCGATTCATGAGGATACTGAATACTGGGGAGGAAAGAGGCTTCAGAGCCGCATCTTCCGCCTGATAAGAAAAAGGGAAATCTCGTTTTACGAAATCATTCAAGCGTCCCCCGAGGCTCTCCGGAGGCGCTCCGTGATAGAACCGATGAACGCAAATCAGAGCGTAGAGGAGAAAATCGCAAGTTTAGAGCAAAAACTCGGAGATCTGATCAAGGGAGTCACAATCGCAGGCTCGTTTATCTCGGACATGATGCACATCGAAGAAGGAAGGGAAGAAAGCGGGAGTTATGACCCGAGCTTCAAGTTCGCTCATATGGACATTGAAGGTACGGTTGACGAAAGATTGGTTCAGCTTTCGCTCCTACTCGCGGAATATGAGACGCTACTTGAGGCGCTGTTCCAGGTCCTTGTAAAGAAAGGGATCATCCGCGAGTCAAGGCTCCAGGAGATGCTTTCGGCGAAGACTCCGCCGAGCTACGAAAACGGCGCGCGAATCGTCGCAAAGGCCTGGCTAGACTCCGAATTCAAGTCAAGACTCTTGAGCGACGCAAAGCGTACGCTTCGGGAAATGGACTTTGCTCTAAACAGAACGCCCAAACTTGTCGTGGTCGAAAATACAGATAATGCGCATAACGTCATCGTGTGCACTCTATGCTCATGCTATCCATACGAACTCCTTGGAAATGCCCCATGGTGGTACAAGGGGGACGCCTACAGGCAGCAAATTATCCAGAGCCCGAGAAAATTACTCGAAGAAATGTTCGAGTTCAAAGTTGCCAAAGACGTCGAGCTTCGTGTCTACGACAGCACCTCCGACATCAGATACATGGTGCTTCCGATGAGGCCAAAGGATTCAGATGGTCTTGGGGAAGAAGAGCTCTCGAAGCTAGTGACGGAAAACAGCCTGATTGGAATAGGCCACGCCTTGAGCCCGTCAGTCGTTCAAGGAAATATAGAGCAGAGAGCCTGATATATTTCCCGCTACCTGTTTTTCTTCCAAGGGATTTTGATTTCGAGTGATGGAGCGTTTCAAGGTCCACGATAGGGTTCGAGTGAAGAGAGAGAATCCATCCGGAACCAAGAGAGTGCCGGGCTACATCCGTGGGAAGGTGGGCACAGTTCTCGTCTCACACGGCATAATCCAAGGGTATGAACACGACCACGAGGACTTTCGGGGACCCACATACAGCTTAATCTTTGGCTACAAAGATCTCTTCGGAGGAGGGTCGCACGATGATAAGATCGTGGTCGATGTGAACGAGTACTGGCTTGATGAAGAAGAAGCCTGATGTCTCCGCCTAAAATATGACAACTTTTTTCATGCTACAGCATCACATAATTGCTCTTTTCCTAAATGGCGGTGGTGGTCTTGTCGCCGCAGTAATTTGGAAGCTCTTCCCCCGCGGCTTGGATAAGCGTGGAAGGCCCAATTTTTTGAGAGTCGCCGCTCATTTTTGGAAGAAGGGGAAGGGAAGGAGGCGACGACTTTCTCGCACTGATCAAACGGGTCAAGTTCATCGATTTTACGTAATATTACGCGGTTTTCTCGTCATCCCAAGAGTAAGAGCTTTCTTCAAACATTACCCTAGCAGTACAAGGAATAAATGATGATTAATCAATCATGTTAGAATTCCAAGAATTAACAAAGAGCTTTTCAAAGAAAATTAATCCCGCAATTTCTTCTGCTGAATTCAATGTTTCAAACGGCGAAACGGTTGGATTTGTGGGATTGAACGGTGCGGGCAAGACCACGACAATCAGGATAGCGGCCGGCGTAGCGCTTCCGACTAGCGGCACTGTCTTAGAGCTTATCCGAAAATTAGTCAATGACATCTCACTTGTACATATGTCATTGTCACCCTTGTAGTATATGGCCAACCTGCTCGTCTCATTTCTCGATGAGATTGGATTGCAGAGGCAGGTCGTCGAAAGGCAGCTTCAAGAGACGGGCATTGACGAACATTTCCAGATTCCAGACGAGCTATGGAAGAGGATCAAGGTACTTCTTCCACCGCCAAAGAAACATAAAAGAAAAGATAGACCCGGTCGTCCAAGGATGGATGATTGGAAGGCGATGAATGGGATATTCTATGTCCTGCGAACTGGATGCCAGTGGAAAGCTCTTCCAAGGTCATTGGGAGCGGGGAGTACAGTCCATGATAGATTCTAGGAGTGGCGTAAAGCTGGGTTATTCGAAAGACTGTGGAAGGAAGGTCTCTTGGAGTACGATGCCAAGAAGGGAATAGAATGGGAGTGGCAATCTATGGATTCCTGCCTCACTCACCAAAGCTCCTCTTGGGGGAAAAAAGCACAGGACCAAATCCAACCGACAGGGCAAAATCAGGAACGAAGAGAAGTATGCTCGTTGAAGGAAAAGGTGTTCCTCTCGCGATAGCCGTAGCTGGCGCCAACAGGCATGACATGAAGCTCGCTGAATCAACTCTTGAAAGCATTATCATTGAGCGACCCGAGCCTACGAAGAAAAATCCTCAAAACACGTGCATGGGCAACGGATACGATTTCCCAGACATTGACGAGCTCGTAGCTGATTGGGGATACACTGCGCACATCGCAAGAAAGGGCGTGGATCAATCGAAGAGGAAGAGAATTCCGGGCTACAGAGCAAGGAGATGGGTCGTGGAAAGGACGACTTCTTGGATGAATAGATTCAGACGGCTTCTGATAAGGTGGAAAAAGAAAGAGGAGAACTATCTTGCAATGCTACATCTAGCTTGCGCGTGGATAACATATCAGCAGGCTGAAATTATCGGATGAGCTCTAAGAGCCTCCCGTGAAAATCGCCTGAGCTAGGCGACAACAACGAGAAGACTCGCATCAACCCAACTCCTTTCTATCCTCTGGATATCTTTCCAGCACATCAGAATACGTTGAAAGGCTTTCTGCCAATTCTGAAACGTTTTGCGTCTCCACAGGATTGCGCAGAACCCTTCTCGCTTTGGATGTGATCTCCCTGGTCTTCTTCTTTGTCAGGTACTCGCCCTCGTCTGCGTATCTCTGCTTTGATGTGAGTATCTTCCAGACGATGCATGCCAGTTTTCTTGCAGCGGTCACTTCAGCCTTCTTCGGGTCCATCCCTCTTTCAATCTGCTTGTTGTAGAATTTCTTGACCGTCGAATCTGCGTTAGCTCTTACAGCACCTCTGACAGCGCAAGTTAGAGCGTACTTTAGTACATCGTCTCCGTGCTTGACATGCGCATGTTCCGACACGTATTCACCACTGTTGGCTGCCTTTGGAACGACTCCAGCATACGAGCACAGGTGCTTCTTTGTAGGAAATCTTGAAGCGTCGCCTACTCTTGCCTTTATTGCAACGGCGGTAAATGAAGAGATTCCGGGATGGCTCATCAGCAGCTGACAATCCTTGTCAGAATCGGCTATCCCTGCAATTTCAGTTTCAATTTGCCTGTGAAGTGATGCGTAGAGCTTGAGCTCCTGGAGATACATCGCGAGTTCAATCATGTCCTGCTTGGACGCGAACTCGATCTTCGACAGCTTTCGAAGACCTCCGACACCGAACAGGTCAGAGAGCCCTGAGAACTCGCTTTGGACCATGTTCCTCTCGACCAACGCATGCACCTGATTCTTGACTTGACCCTGGATATCTTTGCGCCGAGATCCATCTGCTGACCTACGAGTGTGCGCATCTCCTCGATGTACTGTGAGGGATGTAGCATCTTCTCAGATATCCAAGCGTGTCCTCCCTGACGATTCGCGCAGCGTCCCTTCTATCCGTTTTGATTTGCGGCCTCCTTTCAGGCGGAGCAACGAGATGTATGTCGTATTTGCTTGAAAGCATCTTCGAGAGTACCTTTCCAGTTGTGCTTGTTTCGATCACCACGACCGAATTCTCCGGAACCTTCTCCATGAATGCTTGCACTCCTTCGCGAGTTGTATTGAAGACGAACGTGTTTGTCGGCGAATCGAGTATTTGCTGTTCTGCACCGTCATTGTCAAAGACGCATGTAGTGCAGCTTTCTTGTGTGCGTCTATTCCTACTCTGATCATTCCTTTTCTTCACTTCTTTTTTGTTTTTTTGTCGATGTCATGGATCCGAGACCGACAACCTCCCGTACGTCCGCGAAGGACAAGCGGGCCGGTCGTTTTCG
>JBOGRL010000121.1:0-3333 GCA_050749505.1 Nitrososphaerales archaeon | reverse complement strand
ACACAGTACCCATACAACATGACAGATTTCAGACAGGCGCTGGCATATTCGATCAACGGCTCAGCTATCGTACAACAATCCGAGTTCGGCTACGGAGTGTCGGCGAATAATGCGCAGGGCGAGGTGCCGCAGTCACAATCATGGTACAATCCAAACCAGATGCAATATCCGTACAATGTATCTAAAGCCTTGTCACTGCTCCACCAAATCGGATTCACCGGAGGCGGTAGTCCAAGTACTCCACTAAAGTTCCCCAACGGCACGGCAATGTCGACGACGATCTACACTGACACCAACAAGGCTTGGGATCCAGATGTTGCGCAGCAGGTAGCTGGCTTCTTCGAGCAACTGGGCATTAGCGTCCAGACACAGACGTTGACATCGCAAAATCTGGGTGCTGATTATGCTTCAAACGCATTCAATATGCGAAGCAACTTGGTAATCTATTCGAGCGGCGGACCATACTACTTCTCGCCTTGGATTGACGCGCAGCAGGGATGCAACATTATGGGCACGCCCGGGTGCTATGGTTGGCAAGCTACCCCTGCATCTGACGGACAGACACACTGGCTGTACCCTCCAAGTGCAGATGTCCAATATCAAGGCAACCTGACTGGCATCAACAACACGCCACTAACCAACAATACAGGTGAAAAATACTATCTCGACAACATCGAGAGCCTGAATGCACAGTATCTGCCAGTGATAATGCTGTCATATCCTGACGAGATATTTGCATACAACACTGCGCACTGGACGAGTTGGCCCTCTTATTATTTCATAACTGGAGGTCAGTTCAATCTCACAATGTTCGGAGCACTGACATCAGCGGGTTCAGGCTCATCTACGACCACCACAACTAGCTCGGTCGGGGTGTCCCAGACAACATCGACATCACAAACCGGTACGGGAAGTAATCATGTAACCACTACAACATCTTTGACAGGACAAAGTAGTAGCGCTCAAACTACTTCAACAACTAGTACCTCTAGCAACATTGGAACAATAGAACTCATAGCAGGAATAGTCATCGTCATAATCATCATCGGTGGAATAGCAGCATACGTAATGCGACGTAGACCATAGAACGCGTACTACTGGGGCAAAAAAGTATTGTTTGCCCGTACCAATAATTTTTGGTGTACTTGGCCTTGTCGAGCATTGGGGGGATATTAAATCCCCAATATCACGAGGCGATAACAGAATCTCGATTCCAGAAGACTCTTCATTTCTTGCAGGGATGTTTTTCTTTCTAGCCCGTCGTATCCGTATGGACGGGTTCGTCGTTCAGGAGAATATTATACATCAATCAGCTCTTCCCTCACCTTCATTTTCCCTTCTTTCCTGCAAATCCTCGAACAAGCGTGCGCAGTTGAGAATTATCATGCTTGTTTGGTTGGCTTCATTTTTTGATCTAATTTCATGATGTTCCATTCGATCCAGCATTTACGATAATCGCAATTATTACATATTTGTGAGGAGGACACGAAAATCATGCCAGCGAGTTCATCAGAGAGATCGGATCGACAAACGACGTCGTCGTCGTCTTCTGCTTCCTCTCCAGTCAAGGAATTTGTAAAACGCCACATCACCTACATGCTGGCAGATGGAATCGAGTACACCGATCTGATGAAGATTGTTGCAAAATCAAACACCATGAATGAATGGTGCGTCAGCTGGATCGAAGAGGCGTTGCTTCACCAAAAAATTGCCGAAGAAGCACTCTCTCAAGGAAATACCCTGACTGCGGGTGAAGCCTATCTAAGAGCATGATTGTACAACCACTTTGCACAATTTATGGAGTACCATAACCTGCCGCTGAAGAGTGAGGCAATCAAGAGGAGGCTAGAAAACTATGAAAAGAGTGCGCCACTGCTCGATCCACCATCACAGCGGATTGAGATTCCATTTGAGGGAATCATGCTTTCAGGAAACCTGCGTTTTCCCAAAAGTGATAAGGGAATCAAAAAAGTTCCATGCGCGATTCTGATAGGCGGCCTTGAGAGCGCAAAGGAGGGGTTCTATACATTTGAGAATCTCTGTCTGGCAAGAGGACTAGCCACTCTGTCGTTTGACGGTCCAGGGCAGGGCGAGACGCATAGCAAGATGAAAGCAAGGCCAGATTTTGAAAAGGCAACGTCTGCTGTGATCGATTTTATTCACAAGGAGAAACAGGATCAAATCGATGTCAGTAGAATCGGCGTCATTGGGAGGAGCACCGGCGGATACTACGCTCCGAGATCAGCTGCGTTTGAAAAGAGGATCAAGGCGTGCGTAGCCTGGGCTGTGATATACGATTTTGGATTGCGCTGGAGCGGCTTGACAGACACTCAGAAGGATGGCTTCACGTACGTGAGTGGAAAGAAGAACTGGGATGAATCGCGCGAATATTTCAAACTGTTCACATTGAGGGGAGCAGCTGAGAAAATAACCTGTCCGCTCTACATTCTACATGGAATGCTAGATAACAGCATTGGCATAGAACAACCAGAGCGCGTTGCTAGAGAAGCGAGCGGGCCAACAAAACTTGTCATTGAAAAAGACGGAATCCACTGTTGCCACAACATGGCGCATGTAGTTAGACCGAGAATGGCCGATTGGATGAGGGCGACACTGTTGGATTGAAAAAACTTTTCACAGTAGCAGGTCTGGCTGCGATTCCAGTGCAGTGATCGGATCAATTTCAGTCACTATCCTGAGAATCTTGTTCAACATCTGCGAATCCATGGGTTACCTGATCGCAAGAACCGAGACAAACGCCTAACCGAATAGAAGCATCGCTCAGAAGCTATGACTTTGAGGAAGGATTGACCCAGCCGCGCGATACGCCATCCTTAGACCAGACTGTTCCTACTTCCGCTAATGGTCCGTAAACTTCTAGCATAACCATTTTTTTCTTGCCAGTATTCTTCACGTTGTGCCTCTCCTTAGCATTAAGAAGGACTGCCGATTGCTTGCCTAATTTGTATTTTGTTCCGTCAATCAGCATCTCGCACTTGCCCTCAATGATGTAGGTGAAACTTTCTGTTGTGTGAAAGTGCTCTTCACTCTCTGCCAGAGGCGAGTATGTGAAAAGATCGGCCTTTAGGAATTTGGCACCCCTTTCCATTCCGATTAGAAACACTCTCTTGCGGCCGGGTAACTTTGAGCTCAGAATTTTTTGATCTTTCTTCAAAATGACATTGGGCATGATCCAAGATTTTTCCTATTTACCTATTTTATTGGCCAGTTGTTCTACAATTAAGCTATTCTCTGCGGTTGTCTTGGTTCTTTATCAGTGTCTGTTACCAGCTAACCTGATCCAATCCAGGCACTCTTACCTTTTCAAACGCG
>JBOGRL010000120.1:0-2382 GCA_050749505.1 Nitrososphaerales archaeon | reverse complement strand
CCTCTGTAGACACGGCACTAGCAACTAACAATGGAAGGCGAATTGCTGTTCCCCTCCGCAGATTGACGACTATTTATCAAAAGGTTTCAAAGTCAGATCGTGCGCGAATTGTGCCTAACAATGTTAGACAACCTCTCTGGCCACGGCACTAGGCCACCCAGCCAGCTCCTGATAGCCTTTAGGTGAGAATCTATGTAAATTGGAGCATAGGGTTTGTTGGTCTTGGGGTTGTTGCTATTCGCCATATCGTCTACAAAATCCATTGCAATATTCTACACTTTCGCAACTTGGCAGTTTTGCAAATTGTGCAGACGTGAGCTTTTCTTCTCCAAGGAACGATCCCAATCTTCCTGAGTTGAATGTCAGCATGGATTACACTCGTCTTTGCCATATTGCTATACCATCTTCTCAGATTAGAATCTTGAAAGAGTCCGATGTACTCCTTCTTCCTATATTGCTTGAACGAAGGATTTCTGGTAAGTGAAGTGTCACGAGAAAATGGGTAGCGAGCTTCTAGGTATTGCCCTAATTAATAATTCTGTGGAATTTAAGCATATGCTCTAGACCAGTAGCAGGTATGGGGTTGTCAGGATTCGGACCTGAGACCTCCACCGCCCAAGGGTGGAATGCTAACCAAGCTACACCACAACCCCAAATTAGGAAAGGTCGAAGCGAGATGGCGGTTTTGCTTTTTTAAATCTAGTCATTTCAAGAGAGATCGATGCGCAAGCCGTCTTGCGCGACAGCGACATTAGAAAACTCATGTTTTGCCTCGCTGATCATTTGTTCAGGATTCTCATAGCTGTCATTTACATGGGTAAGTACTAATCTTTTCGCGCGCGCAGTAGATGCAGTACCAGCTGCTTCTCTGGGAGTAGAATGTTTCGGAGGCCTGGCTTTCTCTACGTCTTTTTCGAGAAATGTCGCCTCGTGGATGAAAAGATCAGCATCCCTCCCAAGATCGGTGAGAGAGGCGCATGGTTGCGTGTCGCCCGTAAAGGAAATGATCTTTCCGCCCAATTCGATTCTGTAACCAAGCGTCGCCACCGTGTGATCCATTTCAAATGTTGTAGCCCCAGCATTTTTTCCCGCTGAAAATCTTTGATTTGGGGACAACTCGTTCAAATTTATCCGAAATTTTCTGTTCGAGGCCACATTCGTAATCTTTTGCACTGTCGAGAAATAATCATTCAGTCCTCGTGGGCCAAACAGGTTAAGATCCGATTGTCTCTTTTTGATTCCCATCGTCTCGATGATCTGAGTCAGTCCGGAAAGATGATCGGAGTGATAGTGCGAAATCAAAATGTTGGAGATAGAGTTGACATCTGCCCCGAATCTTAGAATGTTCTTAATTGCGCCATCGCCGCAATCCAGGAGCAGATGTTCATCGCGATCGGCGAATATTCCGATACATGAGAAACCTCTTTCACGGCTGGGCGCCGCTGCAGAGGTGCCGAAAAAGGTTACAGAGACCATCCTCAGAGCTTCCAGCTAAATCAGCTAGGAGTGGCGTAAAAAAGGACTACTCTGGAGTTTTCCCTTCAGCAGCAGCGTCGGAAACGGAATAGGCGTGTTTTTTTGCCCAATCCCTGAGCAGGGCAAATGAAAGAAGCATGTCGTCTTCGATCGCTTCCCGGTTTGAATTCTTCAGCTCTTCTTCCAGTCTTGTTTCCATTAGTTCGATGCCGTTGATCTGTTCGATAGCCACGGATCGATTCAATTTCGGTGAAAAGAGCGTATAGTCTATTCCTTTCTTCGGAGAATTGACCTGTATCCTGAGAGAGAGGTCTTCGCCTGCCCTGACCTCGAACGTGCTGGCTTCAGAGCTGGGGACGACCTGCAGCGAACTCCCCTTGAGTTTTAGTTCAAAATAGTCAAACAGTTCCGATTTATGAAGCCCTGAAGAGCCACGTTGTTCAACTGACAAGAAAGATCACCAGAAGAAGCCAAATAGGCTGTGGGAAACTTCCGAGCTATAATAGGTTCTCGGAATTATTTGTTCAATTTGCCGTCAAATTCTATCTCGATCCTGGTTTCCTTGGCAGCCTGATCTGCAAAACTCTAAAAATGAAATCCCATTTCCTGTGCAATTGTGGTTCCCCTTTTGGAAAGTGACCTCGGTTCTGAATTTGCGATAAATGGAGCCTGGGTCTGGCACAGGGGTTCCTTCCAAGCTCTCTCCGTTTCTGTTCGGAACGGGAAGATACTAGAAGTTTCAAAAAGAGCGCACGAAAAATTCCCAAAGGTAATCAACGGCTCTGGACGGTATCTGATTCCTGGACTCGTAGACCTGCACGTGCACGCCAGAGACCCCGGGTTTACTCACAAGGAAGATTTTCTGACCGCGACCAAAGCTGCGGCGGCGGGCGGAGTTACTACAAT
>JBOGRL010000119.1:0-4724 GCA_050749505.1 Nitrososphaerales archaeon | reverse complement strand
CTGCCATCCTCTCCGATCCAGGTAAGCAACGCCTTCCTCCGGTTCTTCTCGAAGTATTTCTTGACCTCTTCTATCCTGAAATACTCTGGCCCCTGACGCATCTGGAGGCTCCCGAGCTTGGCATCAGCAAAGAGAAACAGGAAGGCGCTCTGCAAGGAATCTTCATTGGAAGCCATGCCCACTCTCAAGACTTGGAAACCCATGGCCCCGAGCTTGTTTGAGATTGCAACCGAGCTCCTTCGGAGTTGTCCCCAGAGTATGTCCGGGCTTCTCTTTTCATTTTCGAAACTCAAAACAAGAATCTTCTCAATTAGCATCTTTTTTGAACCTGAAAGCATTCTATAGCTAACTTTTTTCGTATTCTCTGAAAAATAGGACAGACTTGGTTTTTCGAGAAACCGCCTGGATTGGAGTACCAGTTTTGCGACGTTCCTCGCGGAGATCGCACTCCCGAGGTTCCTGGTCGTATCGACGGGATCCAAGATCACAAGCGGGCTGGCAAACGCAAAAGCCAGGTCTTTGTCGTACTTTTCGATCGAGATAATTCTGTCGTCATTCTTCAGTTTGGCTAGCCCTTCAAGTGAAGACTCGAACGAGCCGTACTTCAGCGTCAAGACTTCGCAGACGTATCCGCTGAACCCTCGAACCTTTACTTCTGCCCCGTAAACTCCAGCTCTCTTGACAAATTTCTTGAGTAGCCTAGCTTCGAGTCTCAGTCTATCATCCAGTTTGGATCTGATGTATGTAGTATGGTATGGCGACCTGTCCGCGGCGCTGCACCACTCTCCGAGCGCGACCTTGTAGCACGGAACCAGATTTACGCGCACGTCATCGACAAAGCCTTCGACGTAGGGATGTTCTGCAAACCTCTGGTTTATTCTATAACCGTGCAGCGCTCCCTTTGCCGCATCGATTGCTTCAGACTCTAGCTTTTCCCTTGGGTAATCAGTCGAGTAGAGAAGGAAAAAATCGATGTCCAGGCTACCCTTGAGCCAGGTGCCTCGCGCGTAAGATCCGCCGAGGCTGATCTCGGGGATTGGCAACCTGCCGATGAACGCCTCCTCAAGACGCGAGGTAACTTTCGCCGCGGCCAGATCGAGCCTCTTATTCTCGCCCGGGCCCGGCGTGACGAGCTTCAAAGCCCGCTGGATCACTTTTGATAATGAAACCATTAACTTCAAAGCTCTCTATGGAACCTACTTCTCAAACACGTGCAGGTCAGAATATTCTGGTCCAGCTGGAGTTAGCGTACTCAGTTTCAATCGAAGGTGCCTGATCTTCACGACCCCCAACTCCTGGTTTTTGCGTTCGCGGACAAAATCCACCAACTTCTCCTTGTTTCTTCCAGACCGGACCCTAGCGATCGTGACGTGCGGGCTGAACTTTTCATCGTCAACTTTTCTCAACGTGTTTATGGATTTTAGCAGATTGTTTACAGTCAGCGCCTGCTGTTCAAGTTGTTTCCCTTGATCAATTCCTACCCAGACGACCGAGATCCTCCTCTCATCGGGAAATGTCCCGAGCCCTTTGAATGAGACTCCGACCTCAAAGTCCTCGACGTTCCCTTTCAGAGCTGAAATTATCTGGGCCTTGTCTGTTTCGTCGATCTCGCCCAAAAACCGGATTGTAAAGTGCAGGATCTTTGGGTTTACAAGCTTAAGGTCAGCTCCTGTTGAAACGAGCTCTCTTTGGATTTCCCGGACTGTGCCAAGGAAAGCTTGGTCGTCAATATCGTAGGAAAGGAATGCTCGCATGCCTGTTATCCACCCAAGAAAACTATTTTCAAATTCCTGCTCTTCTTCTGCCTTTTCAGCAGCAGCAAGTGATAAAATAGAGTTAACAAAAGTGCTTAAAAACAAATAATAGGACAGCGGAATGCCAGTCCTTTTCGTAAAGCCGCAGCGCAAAGTTGGAATGACATTTGAGGACTCACCCAAGACTCCAAAACAAAGCTTCGGTCCACTCCGAAGTCAAACTTACCAGGATGGTCGTCTGTCTCACAGGCATGCCCGGAGCTGGCAAATCAACAGCAGCCGAAGACTCGGAAGCAGTGGGATTCAAGGTCTTCAGGATGGGAGATGATGTGCGGATGGAGGTGCAGAAAAGAAAACTTGCACCGACGGATGAAAATCTCGGGGCGATAATGCTGCAGTTGAGGCAAGCTGGCGGTCCGGTCGCGATAGCTTCGCTTTGCAAGCAGAGGATAGAGAAGAACTCCAAATCCCGTCATGTTGTCATCGACGGCGTGAGGAACATGAACGAGTTCCTGGAATTCAAGAAGCTAGGGAGCGTTGTATTAGTCTCAATACACGCTCCTCCGTTGAGGCGTTTCAAATTCCTACAGGCCCGCGGACGGAGCGATTCCCCGAGAAGCTTCGAGTCCTTTGAGGCTAGGGACAGGAGAGAGTTGTCCGTCGGAATAGGTGAAGCTATCGCTCTAGCTGATGAAATAATCATAAACTCGGGCTCGATCGAGGGCTTGAAGAACCAACTCACGCTGCTGCTCAAGAAATTAAAAAAGGGCGACTAACAGACACTCTTACTTTGTCGGCGGCTCGCGCACCCAATTGGTTGATCCTGCGTAAGTCCGTTTGCTAGGCAAAGTACTCCAGACTTTGCCCAAAAAATCATCGTGTCAAGGGAAAAGGAAACCGAAAAAGTGAAATCGAAATTCTCGGAGTCTATTGAAACTAAGTTGCCAGAAGAAGAAATTGACATTGTGGCAGAAGCGCAGGTCAAGCACACAGAGTCCAAAGAAAAAGTGGCGAAGGCTATCTCAAACCTTTTTCGGAGTTCTGGAGATCTGAGATTCGAACAGGATCGAGTAGCGTTTGTTTCCTCTGAAAGGAACTCTCTCAGCTTGCTCAAAGATCAATTTCGCGATAGGCGAATAAGGTCTGCGGCAAGAAGGCTGCTGCTTTCAAATCAAAGAGAGCTCGAAACAACCTTGTTGTTCAATAAGCAAGCTGCCACGGTTGGAATTGCGGCGCTCTGCGATGACCCGAGCGAATCGCCTCTCGGTCCAATAGTACTTAGAATAAATTCACAACACTTGGAACAAGTAATCGATTGGCTGACCCTCGGCTACGACATGGCGGCAGACACGTCATAAATCATCGAGTCATGAGCCGCAACCGAGTTTGGAAAGATCTCGCGCGCCTGTCTCACCAGAGGTGATGCGTTCCTATATCTCGCGCTAAAGTGCGTCAAGATGAGTTGTTGTTTGATGCGCGCCTTCTTTGCAAGCGTGGCGGCTTCCCTTGCGGTGGAGTGCAAGTTCTCAACGGCATTTTTTGCATGCTCGTCTGAGTAAGTTGAATCAAAGATCAGAACGTCGCAACCTTTGAAAAACTGCTCCAGTTTCTTTGACGGCCTGGTGTCGCCTGAGATTCCGACTTTCTTGCCTTTCCTTGGCGGCCCGAGTACCTGAACTGGACTGACTGTTTTCCCGCTCTCTGGCGAAACCACTTTGTTTCCGTGCTGGAGCTTTGACCAGAGCGGGCCTTCTGGAACACCCAGTTTCAGTGCTTTTTTCGGATCAAACTTTCCCGGTTTTTCCATTTCCTCAAAGACGTACGAAAATGATTGAGTTGAGTGTTCAGACCTTGCGGCAAACACCCTGTATTTCGGCTGCTCAAAGACGAGTCCAGCTCTCCTGATCTCTTTGACAATAACCTCAAAGGTCAACCCGAAATTGAGAATTTTCTTGTTCAAGGAGACAAATTCGATTATTCCCTTCGGTCCGAAGATCCTGAGCTGACTTTCTCTCCGATTCATCGACATCGTCTGAAGGAGCCCGAGCAATCCGACGACATGGTCGCCGTGCATGTGGGTTATGAACACGGCGCAATCTCTGTTGAATCCTAATCTTGCGTTGATTACGGCTCTCTGGCTTCCCTCCCCGCAGTCAAAGAACGCAATTGAGTTTTCGTAACTTATCGCAGTGCATGACAGACCTCTGTTTTTCGTTGGAACAGCCGAAGAGGTGCCGAGGAAATGAATCTTGAAATCGACCAATTATCTTCTCCTCAAGACGCTGATCGCCCTAGTAAGATTTCTGTGCACGTAGAGCAGATGCTGTTCGCGCAGTTCGAATGATGACTTGTCAAAATCAAAATCGATGTGTGAAGGATGCATCAAAACGCAGTATTTTGGTCTTTTGAGAACTGCGACTTCACCGCGGGGCACAGTGAGCAGATCACCAGCTGCCGTGCTGAATTCCGTTATTATCCGAGAGGTGTCTTTTCCCTTTGTCGAAGATGCGCGTCCGTAGGGAACGTCCGTCGCTATCGCGTCTATTTTCGTAAGAGGAAGGGGTCTGTGCGTTGAATCAGACCTGATGATGCTTTCTGGCGAAAGTCCCATGAGGTTTAGGTATGCGCCTCTCGCGATCCACTTTGTAAGGTCAAAACCTATAGTTCTCATTCCCATGAGGGCGCTTTCGATCAGCAGGCTTCCCGTCCCGCAGAAAGGGTCAAGAAAGTATTCCTCCTCCCTCACCCTTGAGAGGTTGACAAGAAGCCTTGCGAGCTTGGGATAAATCGCGGAGGGAAGGAAAAATTTCCTGGCTCTGGGTCTCCTCTGGCGCCAGGAAAAAGTCTTGAATCCGGTCTTGCTCAATGCCAAGATCGAGCCATCGTCAACCTTCTCGATTTGAAAGACATAATCAGGACTTTCCAGCGAGACTCTTGCAAGTGTCCTTTCTTTGATACTAGCTCCAACTT
>JBOGRL010000118.1:0-2582 GCA_050749505.1 Nitrososphaerales archaeon | reverse complement strand
ATAGCAACCTCCGCGTCCTCCGATGTCATGATTCCCTTCACGATTAAGGGTAATGAGGTCGCCTCCTTGATCTTTCGAATGTCGGAAGGAGTAACACTTCGAAACTCGTGCGTGAATATTGAGCGCGGAATCTGGTAGCCGAGCTTTACGCTCTTCTCCGTGTCGACTGTAACTGCGACGGCGCTATAACCCCAATCGCTCGCCGAACGGGTCTGCTTCATGATCAAATCGAAATTTTCAATGTGAAAATACATCTGCCAGATGAGTGGAGTTGTTTTCGGGACAAGTTTGGAGAGTTCGTTTATCTTGAGCGGCTCACTGATCGCGATGTTAGAGACAAAAATTGGAACTTTGAAACTCTTGGACACACTAAAGATGTCCAGGAGCGCTTTTGGATACATTGGTGTTGTATTGATGCAGCTTGGAAAGAATGGAAGTTCGGATTCGATTTTCCCTTCAAAATATGAAACCTTGGTTTCGACATGATCAATGCCCTGCAAGACCCTCCTTCGAATCAGGAGTTTGGAAAAAGCGGCAAGATTCCTGGCGAGTGTTGCACCACTCTCTGTAGAACCATATATGTAGTCCTTGACCTGCGGGTCAAGATACTTTTGCGCCTCTCGCTCGTAATCTTCTACCGACTCTAAGACGGGTTTCACTTCTGTTGCTACTTCTTTCATCAAGATCGCGCGCCTTGGAAGATCTTGTCAGTGAATAGGCTATTTGTCCTTTTTTTCTCAGATGAAAAGTAGGTCTTATTTGCGAACGACTCTATTGCGCCGCAACATTTTCGAAAGAACCGTGAATGTTTCTACATGTCCCGCGGCATTTTGTCCAAGCAATCAAAGCACACAGTAATTCCCTCAATTGTCGCGCTCTTGCTCTTAGGAACGACCTTGTTGCAATACTCGCACTTTACTTCTGCATCCTTGATTTCGGCCACAGGACATATCACGTCTGGCTGGCGTATCCTACTCCGATTGCCTGGGGTTGTTCCAAAACCACTGCATCTGAGGTGGCTCTATGTTTTCCTGCCAGAGAAGCGCGATCAGCTCGCCCATGTGATAAAGCTGCTCGGTGAATGTTTGGAATAGTGCTTCTTCGACAGACAGATCAAAAGACTTGCCCGAAGATCGGAGCACAAAACTGATTCTTCTCTTGAACTCTTGATCCTCGGGATCCTTTTTGAGATAAGACCTTGTCCTTGCCTCGACCTCGTCCAGATGCACAATGACTTGGTTCATGTTGTTGTATTCCTCTGGCTTCTTGCTGGGCTTGTACTCCAATGATCGGTTCTGAATTACCCAGTTCGCAACCCAGTCTTCGTTGTCGATAATGTGGATCAGGATATTTCGCATACTGTAGTAACTCGCCTCCCTGTTCTGAATTACTTTGTCCCAAGGAAGCTCCTGAAGCTTGCTTGCAAATCGTCTGCGTACCTTGGAAGAATAATCGTACAGTTCTACTGTGGAAAACAAGCCAAGTTGGTTTTCTGCTTATTTGATAAAAACCTGTTGAAATTAGGCTGCAATGAGATTCACCCAATTAAATTACTAAAGTTTGGCAAATCTGATTTCGGCCTTTAACCTTATCGCAAGACCTATGGCCAACCATTTCTGCCCCAAAATTCATGCTACCAATAACGGAATATCCTTCATTTCTTTTGGAGAAGAAGGGTTATCTGGAACAAGCGTTCTCCAACCGCCGTCAGGTCGACAACGCGATGAGATATCTGACTGGACTCATCGTTCTTCCGGAGAGAAAGAACGTATCGATGATCAGCAGGAGCTTCCAAGACTACAAGGACCAGTCTTCGGTGAACAACTTCATGACAGACTCGACGTGGAGCGACAAGGAATTCCACGACATGGCTATCCAGGTCGTGAGGGATGCAGTGGAAAAGCAGAAGATAAAGCATGGTTACCTGGTCATAGACGATACCCTATCTGAGAAGAGCGGAAAGCACATCGAGGGAGTGGGATGGTTCCGCGACATCTCCCAAGGAAAGAATATACTCGCTCACAACATCGTCAGCACGCACTACTTTGCCGCAACCTTCCACATCCCGCTCGACTTCGAGATCTACGTGAAGGAGAAGGATTGTCCAGATAAGGAAAAGTTTCGTACAAAGCTGGATATTGCAAAAGGAGCTTTTGAAGAAGGCTGTCTCATACAACCTCCCAATTTCAGTTTTGATCTTTGATTCCTGGTACTGCGATGAGGGCTTGATCAGCCTCGCAAAGAGCTTGGGGATAGAAGCTTTCGTCACTGAAGAGAGGAGTACCAATCTCATTCTCTCGGATGACAGCAAGACAAAGATGAATTTGAGAGAATTTGAAAAGACAATCCGAAGAGAGAAGTTCAGACCGGTCACAATCTACACCTCACCTGCCGGGGAGAAGAAAACGTACTACGCATTCTCTACCACGGTGAGGATGAATCACCTCGATGGAGTGAAGGTGAAGCTCGTAATCTCATACAAGGACGAAAAGTTAGATCTAGGTGGTGAGCCGTCCTTTTACATCTCCAACGTCTTGGTGTGGGAGTCAAAGAAGATACTCCAGACCTACGCCTTCCGATGG
>JBOGRL010000117.1:0-11347 GCA_050749505.1 Nitrososphaerales archaeon | reverse complement strand
CCCAGAATACTAAACAAGCAGATGTCGAACGCGCGATTTATCTTTAGAATAATTCTCGGATTTTTCCTTGCTCTGATGATTATTCTGCTCTTTTACTACCTGCCTACTCATCTCACTGCCCTTGCTTCGCCAGTGGTTCCCCATGAGTACCTGCCAGAGTTACAAGGATATGTGAGTTATCTTACAGGCACATCAATTCCTTATCTGGGTCTTCTCATCGCCATAATGTTCTTTCTTGACACCATATTTGCCGGAACTTGGGGTTACGGCGTTATTCTGGCGGTAAGTGGCCTTTTGTACGTTTCATACGACCTCACGCTGTTTGAGCGGAGGAGCTTGTTCGTTAACTCCTTTCCCCAGATGTACGTTCAAGTATTGGGCTACTCAATGGTCACGGAGATTCTCGAGGCCCTTGTCATCATATCAATTCTTTTGACAATTTTTAGCATTGGCCGTGGAATCCACATCATCATGACGAAAAGATGAAAAAAAGAGACTATGATTTTCTTTTAGAGTTACGCGATTAGAACTGGAAGCACTCTCCGCATAGCTGGCGCAAGATTATCGATTACGGCCGAAAAATCCGGCATATGCATTTCTTGTTTCAGTTGCCGTGAAACACTTACGTTAAAGAAAGAGTCTCATCATTTCCTTCGCTTACCAAAAAGCGGCCTTTTTTTCGAGCTAGAGCCACTTTTCAATAGACACGTTTTTGGATCCAGTTTTCAGCTTGACAGCAAGGATGTGCTTGCAAATCGCACGTCGTCGCAGATAGTCCTGACATTCGCAAGTCCACTCCAGTCTGCCCTTCTTCACCTCATAGTATTTGTTACTGCTCTGCGACCTAACTAAAAATACATTTGCGCTGAGCTTATTGATATCGCAATTGCTCAAGACCATTTCCAATGCTCTAACTTCCCTTGTAACCGATTTTGATTCATTCGCATTTGCCATACTCATCTTTGCCTTCACTTTTTTCCTAGGTAAACCAACCTGTTGAGCTGATCAGGGCAATAAGAATTGCTGTCAGAATTACTGTAATATTACAGTAATTCTTAATTAGGCTAGAATACGATGATAATGCCTCTAAAAGTGAAAAAAGAGTAGAGAGAGTGTCAAGAAAAGAAATGGCAGCAGTAACAACAGAAGAAAATGAAACTGAATTAGAAATTGTCAAACCAATTGTAAAGACAAAGGACGCCGTAAATGATATGCGAGCTTTTGAAGAGCTCAAAGCAAATCTGCTTTCAGCTTCAGACTATCAGGCGATATCGGGAAGGAATTTCATAAAGAAAAGCGGGTGGAGAAAGTTAGCTCTCGTCTTTAACATATCTGATCAGATAATTGAAAGCTCCAAAGCCGTAAGAGATGAGGACGGTTCTTTCGTCTGGTCATTCAAGGTGAGGGCATCAGCTCCCAACGGCAGGTTCACTGAAGCTGTAGCTTCCTGCGATTCCAGAGAAAGAAGATTCTCGCATGTAGAGCACGACACATTCGCGACTGCCCACACTCGCGCCAAGTCAAGAGCCATCTCTGACCTGATTGGCGCCGGGGAAATAAGCGCGGAGGAAATGGACTATGATAGAGAGGGCTCTCTTGATAGCAGCCTGGAGGCCAACCCGACGGAGGGAGAAAAGGAAAAGGCAATGTCGCTACTTCACTCTGCAAACGAAATCTATAGTCGTGGAGTCGAGAAAAATAAGCATCAACAAGAGCAAGAAGCAAGCGCTCAAAGTGAGATTGAATCAGAAGCAGCCGTAGCACCGACTGCTAAGTTCGAGCTGAATCTTGGCGGAGAGCCCTTTCCAGTATCAGAGGAAGAATCTCCGTTCTCCCGCTTCTTCATTGGGAAGATATGCGGCACAATCAAGGATGCAAATCCAAGATCAAGCTTTGAGCTTGAAAAAGACGAGCGGGGCCGAGTCACCGCGGTTGTCTGGCACAACATTGGAGAAACTCAGCAGAGAGAAATCGCAAATACTCTTGCTTGGAGTATGCGAAAAGTAGCTGAAAAAAGGAAACGCCACAACCAGCAGCAGTCGTAGCTCTCTATGCAACTCTTAGGTCGCATAACTCTCTCTATAGTCTAGCTCCGAATCTGATCCAGAAAAGGAAAAACAAATAGTGTGAACAATATGGCTCTCAAACCCGATAAAAATAATAATTCAAACGCAGAGGCAACAACAAGCCTCGTCCTAAGGGATTATCAGCAAGAAGCCATTGAAAAGGCGCTCTCCGCAAAGCGCTCCACGATAAAAGCCCCAACAGGTACAGGAAAGACATTCATCGCAATCTCGTGGCTTGAAAGAATTGGAAAAGAATCGCTGATCATCGTGCCCACTCAGGCGCTAATCTATCAGTCGTGGACTCCCAAGCTTGTTGAATTCGGGTTTGACCACGTCGGACAGTATTACGCATTCACAAAGCGCTTCGGTGATCCCGTCACCGTCACGACTTTTGCCAGTGCGATGATGCACCCTAACCTGATCATCGATTCTGCAAAGGCAGTTGTCGTTGACGAAATTCATCACCTTGGAGCTAGAGGAGCGCTTGCCAGATTACTTCCAAAGCTTAAACAAAAAGAATACGTGTTGGGCCTGTCCTCGGTGCCTGAAAGGGAAGACACAAACCACGAGCAATTTCTGAAAGAGTTTCCCATTTGCTACGAGCTGAATCTCGGTGATGCAATCAAGAAGGGGTACGTCTCTCCGCTCAAAGTAATCAACGTTCCAGCGGAGATGACCGACGAGGAGCGCAGGCAATACACTATGATGACTCAAAGGATACAACGAGCATTCAGATTCTGCGGCTCGGATCTACATCGATGGAGAAATTGCTTTGATCCCAAGGCAAGGCAGTATGTGGGGCGGCAGGGAATGTGGGCACTCATTCAGAGAAAGAAGCTACTCTCCCAGGTTCAGGCCAAGCAGGGAAAAGTGCTCCAAATAATTCAGAAACACCCGGAAGAAAGGGTCGTCCTATTTTCCGAGTCTGTCCCTGCTATCGAGCGTCTCAAGCAGTATCTCATAGAAAATGATGTCAGTTGTGAAACCTTTCACGCTGGGACAGAGCACTGGAGAAGGCAAGAAGTCTTTG
Organism: Nitrososphaerales archaeon; assembly: GCA_050749505.1. GTDB lineage: Archaea > Thermoproteota > Nitrososphaeria > Nitrososphaerales > CADDZS01 > DATLTL01. Next base: position 8,251 of record JBOGRL010000117.1, on the reverse strand, counting down.
AGAGATGGGGAAGCGAATTCCAAGTGTTGCTATCTTGCCGCGCATTAGATGAGGGAATTGATGTAAAGGAGGTTGCAATAGGAATACTGATTACAAACGGCAAGAGCAAGAGGCAGTTCATCCAGAGGATCGGAAGAATAATTCGACCCATGGAAGGAAAGCAAGCCAAATTCTATGTTGTTTATTCCCAAGAGACATCCGAAGAAACATACTTCAAAACCATTTCAAAGATACTCTCTTCCGAGGTCACGCGATCACGCGTCGGGCGCGATGAGATAGACATCAGTTGCAGTACGGCATAAATTGATCTCCTGGCCATAAACTGTTGCGTTGTATGATAAGCTAGCTACTATTAGCCGAAAATCAGAGTATCTATAGGGTCTTGTCTCTATAGATCCCTCCGCCCAAGTTTGTACATGGGTCTGGTGCCTCATCTAGAAATAGCTGGAAAAGTTTCAGCATAAATAGAGAAATATATGCTTAGCTCCAAAAAAAGCGTTTGCGCAAGGATGCCCAATCTCGTAATGAAATCGGGCATTCCTTTTTAGCTGCAACTTCCCGCTTGGCTTTTTTTAGGTTGTGGCGAGGCAAAAATTGACGTTTAAATTATCACAGGCAGCCTCGACTGTTGCGAAAGTCATCGTTATCGCAGTGATAGTAACGAGCGTTCTAGTTGGTGGTGGTGGTTTGTTGTACAGTTCCTTGAATCTTTCTAGTGGTGGACAGGGCAGCAATGCGGTAGTAGTAGCAACAACAACAACAACATCGTCGTCGAGCAGCACATCATCCATCCCGTTCACACTCGTAACCTCTACTACTCTCATAACAACCGCGGCCACCAGCTTCAGGACTGCAACTTCCACCTCGACGACTGGAGGTCCTCCCAGCACCATTCACGGCACGACATCTTTCTCTCAATCAACCACGAGCAGTTTGACTTCGTCGACTACCTCTTCTACCTCTTCCTCTGCTGCTTCTTCTTCTTCTTCCTCTGCTGCTTCTTCCTCCTCTTCATGCACACAAGCTTCAGCCAGTACGAGCACTCCGCCCCAGGTGATGGCTGCGACACAAGTAGGAGCAAATCCATCGTACTTGTTGTTTGATCCTTCATCCAACGGCATGATTTACGTATCGAATACTGGCTCAAATACTCTCTCCGTGATACAGGGGTGCGTCACGACGGGAAGCATCCAACTCACCGGCACCGGTCCGACAGGGATGGCACTGGATACTGGTAACGGGCAAATTTACGTATCCATCAACAGCTCGGGCGTCGTTGATGTGGTAAATCCTCGGACAAACTCTGTAATCAATTCTATAACCGTGGGGTCTTATCCAAGAGGAATTGTGTATGACCCTACCAACGGATACATGTACGTGTCAAACGCTGGCGCGGGTACTGTATCGGTGATCAACACAAACAACGGACAAGTAGTCACGACCATTACGCTCCCAACTCGCTCGTCGACACCTAGCGATCCGCTAATCGCCGGAGATATTACGTATGATTCTGCCAACAATGTAATTTACGTAACCGCTGACAATAGCGGATTGCCGAGCTCGGTTGTCGCAATCAGCGGTTCAACGAATACAATAATTGTTAACATCGAGTCCGGCGGAACAAGCAGTTTCGGCTCAGTCACTTTCGGAGCAGTTCAGTATGATTCCGCAAACGGCTACATCTATGCAACCACTATCTATGGGTATACACCCAGCCATAACGTTTTGTCCTCGATTTTATCGGTCATTGACCCATCGACAAACAAAATCATTGACAACATTAGCGTCACGCACTCTCCGATGGAAATGGTTGCGCTGACTTACGATTCAATCCATCAGTACATCTACGTTGCTGATTTTAACGGCGGGAACATCACGGCAATTAATACTTCAAACAATATAGTCGGATCATTCATCGGGCGGAGCGCAATTCCAGCTGATCCTTATGGAGTTGCGTACGACTCCTCAACGGGCTACATCTACGTATCAAACTATTATCAGGGTACTGTGACGGTACTCCAATAACAGAATCCAAAAGAGTCTATGACGCAGAGCAATTAACTGCCTGTCAAAGAGGATTCCTGCGGTACTGTTCTGCAACGCGACAGCTGTACCAACTGAGGCTCGCCGTCTGAATCTATCGTCACACGCGTAGTGCTATTACGCCCTGTGGTTGTGTGTACCTGGTTGTTTATATGTCACCAAGTGACAATGCAACAGAACTCATTGGTTCCGCTTCTCTTTCTCGCCCTTTTTGCCTCGCGACTTCTTTCCGAGATTGCGTTTGTTCCCGGTGTACACGACCTCAATATCTTCCCTTCGCGTCCCATCCAGAAGCCCTGCCTGGGGTTATGAAGCATCAGAAGAAAACGCCTCGGATCTCGCTTAAATATCAAAGTATACATTGTATACGACGTAAACAATATGTCAGAAACGATCAGGGTGACAAGGCAGACGAAGGAAGCACTGCTGCGAGTCGCGGCGAGGCTCCAGGAACGGAAGGGAAGACGGGTAGACTTTGACGAGGCGATAAACCACTTAGTCACGCTGGAAGGGAGTAGAGGTCCTGATTCCTTTATGAAATTCGTCGGCTCAGTCAAGGGTATTAAGGGAGCCGATCTTCGAAGCGAGCTAGCCAAAGAGAGGAGATTGGATGAACTCAGAGCTAAGCGGAAGTACGGTATTTGATACTAGCGTACTTCTGGAGCTCGCCATCGATTCGCCCATGTCCAGGCAAGTGCGGGATAACGTCCTTACCGGGCAAGTTCAAGCTATGACTGGAGAATTGAACATAACGGAGTTGGGTTACCTTCTTTGCAGAAAGTCAGGGAAGGAGCAAGCAACAAAGACCGTAGGATACTTGCGCAGGGCTAACCAAGTTAGGATTCTTGCTTCCGCTTCATTCCTCGACCAAGCGGCCGAGATGAAGTGTGGTAGAAGCATGTCATTGGTCGACTGCGTTACGGTAGCTATGGGAGAGTTGCTTGGTGCGCCCGTCCTTTTTGCGAAGCATGAAAGGGAACTCGACCTCGAAATGAAAAAGACGCCGTTCAAGACGAAACTACACTTCATGGAAGAGAGTTGGTCGCCACTGGGCACATCTGCACCGTAGCTCGCCAGCGTACTCACACCAGTCACGAGTGTGTATACTTTGAGTTCGAATCCAACCTCTTCTCTGAATTCTCTTTTCACGCAATCGAGCGATTTCTCACCTGGCTCGACTAGTCTTCTTAGAAAATCCTAGAATGCTTTTCCAGCACCGTGACGGTACTGGTTGACGAGTGGAATTTTACTGTCTGATTCTGTTACAGCTACTGCAAGAACGAAATCCGGAACCTCGAATCGGACATGGGGGCGAACTTTGCCGTGATTTGATCTTTTATATTATCTTCAAACCTGACCCTGCAAGAGAGTTGTGAGCAGTTTGCTTTCTAGCACTTTCTTCTCAAAGGATTAACTTTCATGATGATCGACGAAGTTCTCATTGAATACATGCAAGCCAGCTGTCGAAGTACTCTTCGGCTAAAGGTATGTGGAGAATAATACAGCCATGTTATTTGGAGGCTTCTCTTTTTGCATCGGGATATTTACTTTGAGAATCCATATCTATATGGCCGCCTCCTAGGGCGGAAGAGTAAATCCACATTTGCTTCAATCTATGAAATAGAAGGGAATTGACATCTCAAAGAATATCCCAAAGATGCTCACATACGAAATGATCAAACGAGCCACTCTAGTTGTAACAGTGTGATTCTCCGTATCAGAAGTATGCCCGAAACCTATGTTAGCTGAAATACAATAGAAGCCAATCTATTGGAATCTTGAAGATATCTGAGGGAAGCCGCCAAGATAAGTTAGAGAGATATAAGAGACGGAGCAGAGCGAAGGATAGTCGAACTCTCAAAGTAGAGTTAGGAATCTCTCTTTATCGCTTTGATATGTGAGCTGTAGTAGGGGAAGGGGTACTCTCCAATGTTTGTCGTTGAAACATGCTCGATTTCAATATCCTGAAACCCGGCAGTTTGAAGCAATTTGGTGTATTCCGAATCGGTCAAGGCTCCTGCGATACAAGCTGACCAAGAATCCATGTCATTTCTTGCATTTGTTGGAATCTCCCTTTGAAGAGTCACGTCGGCAACTGCGAACACTCCACCTTGTTTCAATACTCTAAATGATTCCTTGAAAACTGCAAGCTTGTCCGGGGAGAGATTGATCACGCAATTTGATATTACATAGTCAACGCTGTTTGGTTCGACTGGCAAGTGTTCTATCTCGCCCAGGCGAAACTCGACGTTTGAATACTTGTTTCCGTACTTGGCTTTTGTGTCTCTTGCCCGCCAGATCATTTCAGGGGTTGCATCAATACCGATAGCTCTGCCGCTCGTTCCTACAATTTGAGAAGCTCTGAAAATGTCAATACCACCACCGCTTCCGAGATCAAGAACCGTTTCCCCCTCCTTTGGAGAGACCAGCACCAACGGAGATCCACACCCAGCGTTTATCGACGAAGCCTCGATAGGAACAGCTTCACCGATTGAAATGAGACTCTGTGTGTTGCCGCCGCAGCAACAACTTGCTTCGGAAGACGTAGCTAGCTTGGAATACCTCTCTTTGACAGCCTTCCTGATTTCTGTTTCAGACATGGCTTGAACCTTGGCTGTAATGCTATTTATTGACTAGCCAGCTTGAGCTGGATGGAAAATGCGTATCTCAATCGTAGGCCTGGTATTACTTGATTGATCTGTTTGTATTAGACGACCCTCAGTGCCTTAAAGTAACTTCTGCTTCCTCAAGCAGTCGCAAGAGAGCGGTTGCTTCATCGTTCATCTCCCTTTGAAGTTCTTCTTTCTCCTGTCCATCGTAGCGGGAAAGCAGACTGGGGGTTAATCTCCTTACCATGTCCATTATCAGAATTCTTTTTCGCTCACTCCATTCTGGGGATAAAGTAGAACCCGAATTGCTCAAGTTTGTAACCACATCTTCTAGTGAGATCACTCCTAGTATTTTCTCCCCGGAACGAACGACGAGCCGCTCGACTTTTTTCTCAATCATTTTCCTTAGCGCATCGGTCATGGTGGAATTCGAATCAAGCGAGATCGGATAGGGATGCATTATCTGCTTGACTTTGGTCGTCTTTGGATTTTTACCCACAACTATCAGATTATGCATAAAATCATGGCGTGTTGCAATACCCAAAACTTGCTTATTCTCAGTTAAAATCACACATCCAACTTCATGGTCTTCCATCTTCACAGCGGCCTCGAATGCGCTTTCCTCGGGGCTGCTAGTGACGAGTTCGCGAAACTTGTATTCCGACAGCGTACGCATATTTTTCCTGAAGGGCAGTGATGATCTGGTATTTATGTGACTTGTCTTGCAATCATCCGGTTAAACTGTTAGGCACTGGTGTAAAATAATTCACTTTTTGGTGTATTGTAAATGCAATATCAATTCCATCGCTCTCGAAAGGGTTTTGCAAACTAACGAGATTGCAAATACTCAAAACTGCTCTACACGAAAACATGTACAATTACCTCTATATTCCCGTATCGAGCAAAAAGACCTGGTTTTTTGAACCGCCGAATTATCTTTCTGATAACAATCATGTTGGTAGTCTTAGCTGTCATGATCAGTCTATCTGCAATTACCATTTAGCGCGGTGTAAAATTTGCGCTAATTACGTGGAAATGGTTTAGAATGTGTTTTGAAATCTTGATAGCTCTTTTTACTAGTCGGTCATGGAGTGTGGACTGTCAAAGCTTACGAGCACCTGCGCTGTTTTTTGTTGCAATCGACGCGATGACTCTGTAAAGGGAAGCAAGTATAACGCAGGTATCCCAAGCTCAATCTCCAAATCCTAACTACGCGTTGGTAAGAGGTCTGATCAGTCGCTTCATTAATACACCTGTGCTGATACATTCCCACATGGTCATTTTTCAAAGTAACTGTATCTTTCCTTCTCAGTAGGATTCCGGGTATATAGAATTGGATTCCTCTACGTCTTGCGCTTGGGTGGAGAATTCAAATTCGCTTCAAAAAACGCCACTGTTTTTTCCCATGCGTCTTTTGCAGCTTCTGGTCTGTATCTCTGCGGGTTCGTGTCATTGCAAAACGCGTGCGGAGCATCCGGGTAAATTATGACCTGCGCGTTTTTCTTTAGTTTCTTTAGAGTTGCCTCAAGCTCGCGTACCTGCTCGATATTCACTGTCTGATCATTGTCGCCGTAAATGATGATCGAGGGCGCAGTGATCTTTGCTAACCGAGTCTCGTCCTGAAGTTTGCTCGCATAGAAAATCGCGGCTGCTGAAATTCTGTCTGTGGATTCGCAAGCGTAGTTGAAAGCGTGCGTTCCCCCAAAACAATAGCCCACAATTCCTATCCTCCTGTGATTTACAAACTCGCTCATCTCCATGTAATCAAAAACCGCCTGGATCATCTGCGCGGAAAGCTGCTTAGTAATGCTAGCTGAGAGTTTCCTCGCTTCTTCCACGTCATTGGCCACTGTGCCGGCATACAGACTGGGGGCAGCTATAACGTAGCCCAAAGAAGCAAAACGATCTGCAATGTCCTTTATGTGCTGGTTCAGGCCCCACCACTCATGCAGTAAAATCAGCCCGGGTTTTTTGTCCGGCACGGTCGGGCGACTCAGGTAAACAGGAATCCGCTTTGTGCTCTCTACGATGATCGTGTGCCTTGAAAGATTGTAAGTTGCCGACAATTGTTTCTGGATCGGAGTCATGCAACAGTGGGGATTTAAAAATTGATTTGGTTCCTAGCATGTTGATTAAGATGTTATTCTGGTCCGTTCACAAGAGCGCAATACCCCGGAGGAGTGTTCACGGCAACAATCGCAAACTCGCTCCCGCTATACAAGTTAGCCAATGGAACAGCTGCATACCAACAATTCAGAACTCTCATTCAAAAATGATGGATTTCTGGAATCGTTTTTGTGCACATGGAGAGGTGGCTATTCGCGTCAGGATTTCCGTACGTTCCAAGCGCAATCCGGTAATCTGATCTGCGATGTGTTTCTGAAAAAGGCAAGGCAATACTTTTGCAGAGAACTCATGAAGATTCTTTTAACTGAGACACGGAAGGTTATGCAAGAAATTTCTGGCCAATATGCATCGCAGAATAGAATGAGGCCAAAGGTAGTCTCAGAATGCAAAAATTTGAAAGAGGATGCGATATTGGCGCCTCTCTTACGTACGTTGGCGCTCGAGTAGAAGTAAACCTTGGCATTTTAGAGCAAGTTTCACTAAAATATTGAAAGCAAGATAAATTCTCGCGCAGAATCCAACTTTCCGCAGTCTGATTCAGCGCACTTCCTTATACTTAACATGGCCTTTTGCTCTAAAGCAAGGTTGGGAAAAGGGGGAGGACGTTAATCCATCATGAGCAAGTGGCGAGTAAATCCTTGATGCATACAATGGATTCTGACTATGAATACTGTGAGGTTTGTGATTACGTCATCGTTGAATACGACGAGACAACTATTGGCAGACAAAGTGGAAAGAAAGTTCACAGGTCATGTGCCACGAGTGAAGCTCTGGCGCTCTAGATTTGGTGACATCCTCCCACGCCTAAATGACATCCTCCCACGCCTAAAATTCGTGGGTTTTTCGCTCGCAGGTGATAAACATTCACAATATTTTCCTTCTCAAACTTTCCCATAAATGAAGATGTTGTCGTTTCTTAAGGATAACACCCCACTCTTTTCAGCTCCAGTATTTTTTGGTTATAGGAGTTTTTTTTGCAGCTTTGTCCCTTTCTTTCGGCGGACTTTCTCCATAACGATACTCGTTTACTTGGGTGATTTTCATTTTGCTGTATAGCAGAGGATCTCTTGCAGCTCTTGAATTAAAGAAAAAGAGTGCGGATTTTTTTTGCATTACCATTAGGAATCTAAAATAAGCAAAATCTAAGGAAATTCGCGAGGTTTAAGAGCAAAAAAGTGCTACTGGTCTCTGAAAGCAGGGAGAGGGGAACATATCGCAGCTCGACATGTTGTATTCCATCCCCTGATGCGTTGTCCCGAGAGTTTCGGGACGACCGGGACAACAACCTCTGGGACTCTAAGGAAAGAAGACAGAAAACGGATCCTCTGATCTATATCTATCCAGCACCGATTCTGAAGATCTTAGTTCCGCAAACAGGACAAACGCCTTGCGTGGCTGGCTTGCCATTTTTCATCGTGATTTTCTTTGCATCCTTGATCTCTCTCTTCGATTTGCATTTGACGCAATAAGCT
>JBOGRL010000116.1:0-9285 GCA_050749505.1 Nitrososphaerales archaeon | reverse complement strand
ATCCAGTATGAAGCCCATGATCGAATACTATCGGAAGTTTTATTTCGATACAGCCATAGGCAGCACTCCAGCTTTGAGATGCGGTTATGAAGTGTTTGGAGCAGAGAAGATAATATTTGCAACTGATTATCCTTACGGAAAGGATGGAGGAAGCTTCCGTCTGGCAACGTATCCAAAAATGGTTCGCCAGGCTGGATTGTCTCCAAGTGAGCTCGAGCTAATATTCGAAGGGAACGTTACAAAACTATTGAAACTGTGATACTGTTCTTAGCAGCTTGTGGGAAGTATTTCCATCGCAATTCCAGATGCAGATGTGAATACCACCTCCTTGCGTTATCACCATGTAACTAGGTAAGTATTGAAAGTTCCAAAGACCGAAAGCTTCGGCCGCTCATTTCACCGTCGTGAACTGTCTGTTGTGATAAACTAGAGGCGATGATTCTCTGAGGACTCTTGCTTTCTCGACCTTGCCCAAAATCAAGCTGTGGTCTCCTGCATCGTAAACCTGGTAATTAGAGCATTCAAGGTTTGCAAGAACGCCGTCCATGACCGGGTTGTCCTTGGAATCGACCGAATAACCAAGGTCGCGGAATTTTTCGTCATGGACTATTTTCTTTGCAAATTTCAGCGCCAAGGAATCCTGGTCAGAACTGAGGAGTTGAACGTTGAAGTACTCGCAGCCGACAAAATCATCATGCGAGGAAGCGTCCTTTGATATCGCGATCAGTATCAGAGGTGGGTCTAGGGATAGTGAAGTAAACGAGCTGACTGTGATGCCCAGCAGGCGGCCACTCCGGTGCGTTGTCACCAGAGTAACGCCTTGGGGGAAGCTTCGCATGAAATGCTTCAGCTCTTCAGTTATGGAGGTATCGTTGTTCATCTTGGGATCGCGGCAGAAACCTGGAAAAAGATTGTCTTCGAACTTTACAGGCTTTTTGCCTTTGGCATGATTTCTTCAGCGTACAACTTTAGATTCTTTACGACCAGTTCGTGTGGCAAACTCCCGAACTGGAACAGACCCAAAATGGTTCCACAACCGAGTTCCTTCTGCTGCTGCTTTATTTCATCCAAAACGTAGCTCGGATCCCCAACGATTATTTCGCCATCTTTTTGGAACGTGTCGAATGTGAAATTTGCAAATCGGGCCCCCTTGTCTACAGTTGGTGTAGAGGAATAAGCAAATGCTTTGTCTGATCTGTAGCCCGAGCTCACTGGGGATGGCCTGAGTTTTGATCTGTAACTCGCAGTGACTAGATACTTGTAAAAATAATCCAAGTGTTTCTCGGCTTCTCTTCTCGCCTGATCCATCGTTTCTGCCACGTAGATGTGCCTCATTGGCATGAAATGGTCGCGAGTCGGAGTCCAGCCACTTTTTTGAGCTACGTCTCGATAGTAGTCGAACCCCTCCTTCATTTCCGAAGTCGGGACATAGACACGAGAAATCGGTACTCGCTTTGACACGGCGTATTCTATCGACTCTGCGCTTTCCGCCGGCATCCAGAGCGGCGGATGAGGCTTCTGAAGAGGTCTCGGCCACATAGCAACGTGCTTGTACTTCCAGAACTTGCCATCCCACTCGAAGGGCTCGCTGGTGGTCCAGGCTTTCACAATGAAATCCCAGGCCTCCTGGAACCTAGCGCGTGATTCGGCCGGGTTTATGTTGTAGGCGACGTACTCCTGCGGAAGACCCCTCACAAAACCACAGATCACTCTGCCTCCGCTCAAAAGGTCAATCATGGCTATCTCTTCAGCTATGCGAAGAGGCTGTCCTCTCAGCGGGATGGCGTTTCCAAAAATCGCAAGTTTAGCCCTTTTCGTTTTTACTGCCAGTGCTGCAGCCATCAGGTTAGGCGACGGCATCAATCCATATGCGGTGAAGTGGTGCTCGTTGAAACATATGGCGTCGTAGCCCAGCTCATCAGCCAGGACCAACTCATCGATATAATTGCGGTATAGCTTCTCTCCTTCGACGGGATCAAACAAACTATTAGGATAAGGCCACGCTAGCGGTTCTTTCAAGTACGGCCATGGCATTAGATGGAAGAAGTAAGTCTTCAAGAGTTTCAGAGTCGGACACTTTTTCAATCATTATAAAGATATATGGGAGTTAGCAGGTACGGAATTTGATTCCTCCGTACAGCATCGGGAGCGTCTTGCGAAAAGGGCAGTCGCAAGATCCTATTTCGTATTAAGATTGCGCGAACACGGAGGAGATTTCTTAGTGCGATATTGACTTCTCCTGAGCGAGATAGGCACGCGACCCCCTTCCAAATAAGTTTGAGAAAACGGGGTGTGTTTCCTTTCGCACTGATCGGGTTCTGCGCAGGCCCGTTGGAATTGGTTGCGAACTTCTTTCCAAGAAATTTCCCCCCTTTTCCTCATCCGGGAGATTTTCTTTCCCGATTAGGAAAAAACAGTTTTTTGCCATTACTAGATGAGCATAAATCCTCAAATTATTCAAGGACATTTGCGTCAGGCATGGTAACTTTCAACACCTCGAAGATTATCAACGCACCCCTAGATTATGTCTATTATTGGTGCACGGATTTTAGGGATGACGATCCAAAGATCACCGGGTCAAAGCGAACTCGAAAAGTAATTAGCAAAACCCGCGACAGGGTGATCTACGGGACTGCTTACTCTGGGCGTGATGGGAAGGATACTGGGAGCATCTACATCGTTACCTTGAACCCACCAGATGGCTGGCATCTTGATAAGTTTGGCGGCGAGGATGTCGAGACCGGAGATTACAAACTTACTCCGATGGGGAAGAAAAAAACTCGGCTGGACATGAAGTTCAGGCAAAGGTTCAGGAGTAGCATCGGTCAATCTCAAAGCAAAAAGGAACTAGCTGCAAGCTCGCTGGAGCGATGGCACAAGTACGCATCAGCTCTTGAAAGAGATTTTGATTCTGGGCACTTACGATAGGAAATGGAATCGCCATTGCCTGCGAAGAAACTTCATTAAACCGTGGAATATTCCGCAATAGGTGAAAGACCCGTGGCAACGGCAAGTCGTTACCGGCATATCGACGGGGGGTTGGACAAGGCGGTCGAGCAGGCTGAACGTTACGGTTTTCACGATATGTTCATCGTCGATATCGACTGCCACGTTTCAGAGCCATTTTCGTCATTCTCAAATTATCTGCCAGAGAAATTCAAAAAGGAGTACAGCAACGCAAAGATTCTTGAAGAGACCGAACGCTACAAAGAAGACTATCGTATATTCACGGGAGAATCCATCGACAATGTTGACCCAGTAAAGCTCAAGCTTCTCAAACTGTATTATGAAGCTAATGACTTTCAGCCTAGGCGATATTTTGACTTTCGTCAGGGAGGAAGAATCATGCGAACGGAGATAAAGGAAAATCATCTGAGAGGCATGAAAGCTGATGAAGTCGTAGACACTTTTGTCAACAGGATGCACGACATCGGGATCAAGAAATCAGTAATATTTCCCGGTACGCTTCTGGGCATGGGCCACCATCCCGACAAGAACTTTGAAGTTGCGACTTCAAACGCATTTACTGACTACATGCTTGATGAATTCCTGGACAAGTACCCAGAACTCCTTTCTTGCCTCCTTGTCCCAGCAAACTCGCCAGACAAGGCTGCGGAATTGATAGACAGAGTGGGATCCGAAAAGGGGATTGTTGGCGCCATGATTACGGCCCACCGGCCCACGCTTGCTGGGAACGAATCCTGGTCACCTATTTACGAAGCGGCTACAAAGAAAAACTTGCCAATTTGCTTTCACGCTTCCCAGACCTACGTCCCCCCCTATGATCAGTTCAAGAGCATCCTTCCATTTTACTCGCTGGCTTTCCCGTTCAACATCATACTCCAGCTCACAAGCCTCGTGACTGAAGGGATACCTGTGCGCTTTCCGAAACTGAAATTCGTCTTCATCGAAGGTGGGATAACGTGGATTCCATGGATCATGCACAGGCTCGATTCGATGTACATGATGATGATGAGCGAAGCGCCCCTCCTCAAGAAAATGCCTAGTGAGTATATCAGAGAATTTTATTTCTCAAGCCAGCCGCTCGAGCGACCGCACAAGAACAGGAGCGATCTTGAACAGTACTTCAAATCATTTGATGCCGAGACGCAGCTGATGTACGCAAGTGATTATCCACACTTCGATTTCGATGTCCCGAGCGTAATCTACAACCTACCTTTCCTGACGGATCAAGCAAAAAAGAATATTCTTGGGGAAAACGCAAAGAAATTATTCCGACTGTAGCTAGTATTCTAAAAAATATGCAAAGTCTCTCTTCTTTTGCTAAAATATCAGAGTCCGCCTTGGGTGCTAATGAACAAGCCAAAAAAAAGCACATGCCGAGAAATTAACCATGTTCTCTTTAGCAGCCTAGCAAGCCTAGTGCCGTGACCAGATAGGTCATCGGTATTCTCAAGTGAGATGCGAGCACGATCTGGCGGAGAAAACATCAACAACCTTTGTAGACGCGGCACTAGGCATGCAACTATAAGTACTGCTGATCTCGAGGAGCCTGCGAAATGAATATCGTAGACTGTTATACGCACAATATTCCGAGAACATACCTCAAACGACTGAGAGAAGTTCGTGACGTAAAGATTCAGAAAATTCGAGAGGATTCTGAAAAGATGTGCAGCGCCAAGCCTCAGATGTACGATCCAGAAACTAGAGTTGCAGATCTCGACAAATACAAGATGGCGGCCCAGGTCACGGGAAATTACGAGGGGATAGATCCAAATCAGTTACCCGTAGATCCAGAAAAGCAGCTAGACCTCTGCAGAACTATAAACGACGACATGGCAAAAATGATGCAAGATTCACACGGCAGAATCTACACGCTTGGGAATGTACCACTTTCGGCGCTGTCAGTTGGCGGACTGGATGAGATGAAGCGCGCGATCAAAGATCTAGGACTGAAGGGTTTTATGGTCATCACCAATGCAAGAGGAACCCCCATCGACAGATTCCCCTCCTTTTGGCAAAAAGCGGCAAAATTGTCTGCTCCGGTCTTCATACACCCATGCAATCCCGCAAGCACAACGTGCAGAACGTATGAAGACGAGTACGACCTGGTTCACGTTTTTGGTTGGCCATTTGAGTCCACGTTGATAATATCGAGGCTGGTGTTCTCTGGAATAATAAAAAAGAATCCTGCATTGAGGATAGTTACACACCACGCGGGGGGAATGATACCATTCTTTGCTGGTAGAATGAACGAGTCGTATCATGGAACACCTCCTGCTGACCAAGCAAGAGGAACAAAAGGAATTTACAATTACAGAAAAGGTAAGAGGGCCCGCACAAAAAGCAAAGAGATTGAAAGAAGGCCGATAATCGAGGATTTTGGCGAGCAGCTGTATTTCGACACAGCTATTGGAGGGAATAAAGCTGCCATAAGGTGCGCCTACGAAATATTTGGCGCTAGTAGAATCGTCTTTGGAACTGACTATCCGTTCGGACCAAACGGAGGACGTGGACGCCTAGAAGCCTATCCTGGAGTGGTGAGAGAGCTGGGTTTCAAGAGCGCCGAGCTTGATCAGATATTTGAAGGCAACATTAGCAATCTATTGAATCTATCATGATCTCTCGCGAGGCCGCATCCAAGAATATTCTGCAGTTACCCCACGGCCGCTCAATGCCCAGATATACAAGACAGTGGAAAGCTTTTCACTTTCCATAGTCATTGTACTCGAATTAGTAGTATGAGTCCTCTACTCTATGTAGCAGCTGGTCTACGCCTCATCATGTAGGCTGCCACTCCGCCGATGATGATGATGACGATGACGATACCTGCAATGAGTTCGTACGTGCCAGTATTATTCGTGGATGAGCTCGTTGATACCACCGAGGACGAACTAGATACGGGCCCGGTAGTGGTTGTTGTAGCCGTGGTGCCGGTTCCAGTCGGGCTGGTGCTAGTAGTTGGACTAACACTTGGGGAAGTTGATGTCATTGTTGTAGTTGGCTGAAGCACGCTGAACATTGTCGTGTTAAACTGACCGACGAGGAACCAATCACCCTGAGGTGGCCAGTTCGTCCAGTGCTGGGTGTTGTACGCGAATACCTTGTCTGGATACGACAAGGTGATCGCTGGCAAGTACTTGGACTGTAGGGCCTCAATGTTGTTGAGATATGCTTGTTGCCCCGTTACGTTGGTTGATGGAGTGTGATCAACCGCGGTCAGATTGCTCTGATAGTCGGCGTCAGCATTTAGCGGATATAACCAGTGCGTGTTTCCGTCAGTAGATTGAGTGGCTGTGTATCCAGAACATCCTGGAATTCCCATAGTATCGCAGCCCTGCTGTGCATCCACCCACGGAGAGAAAAAGAAGGGTCCGCCACTCGTCCTTACGACAATATTGCTTCTAATGTTGTACGCATTAGATGTATAATCTGCCACAAGATTCTGAGTAGTTAGTGTATTAGTAGATGTAGATATTCCCAGTGCGTTCAAAAAGCCACCTAGCTGTCGAATTGCACTGACATCCGGTGCTTCTTGGACGCCTGTGTATATCGCTGTGGACATTGCCGTACCATTAGGGAATTTGAGTGATCCCGCGCTACCTCCTCCTGTAAATCCTATCGAGTGGAGAAGATCAAGAGCTTTGGATACGTTGTATGGATACTGGGTTTGGTTCGGATTGTATGTATGAAATGTAGCGGGCACCATGCCTTGCGCGTTGTTAGAAGGCTGTGCGTAGCCGTCGAACGATTGCTTCACTATGGCAGAACTATTGATCGAATATGCAATTGCTTGTCTGAATTGGGTCATGTTCCATGGATACAACGTCTCATTTATCCACATTGCTTGTATCTCGTCTGCCTTTACGTCGTCAATGTGAATGAAGCTCGGGAGTGCACTTATAGTTGAAACGTCAAGAGGTCCTGCAAAGTCTGTTTGACCTGAAGCGAGGAACGGCGTCATCGCTGTGTATGTCTCAACAAAGACAACATCAATCGCACAAGCTGTAGGCTTTGGTCCAGGCCAGTACGGATTCGGCAGCATCACGCCCGTGGTACCTCCAGACACGTAATTCGACAAGTACCATGGACCATCCGCAATTGCAGTGCCGAAAAGCGTCGCATTCGGTCCCGCTGCAACATCAGTTGGCGAGACCATCGGCGCATAGAAGTATGTTGATGCTTCGTTCGGCAATTGTGCGTCGGTCTTGTTGAGAATAACAGTGGCGGTATCACTGTTTACTATTTTTACGCCTGTTACTTCAGTGTGCATTGCTGTAATGTCGTATTGCGTATTGAGAGCGTAAGAGGGACTAAGCCAATCTGCAATGTCCGAGGCATTTACCGGTACTCCATTCGACCAAGTGAGACCAGGTCTGATATGGAACGTCCATTGTGAAAAGTTTGAATTGGCAGTGATCCAATTTGTGGCCGCATCACTCCAATCAAGACTACCGTTTGGCTCTATCGGAAACGGTGAAAGACTCAGGTATTCGAGCGAGGCAACAAAGAATGTCGAGTCACCACTGGCTTCCAAATAGTTGAAATTAGTAGGAATCGGCTCAGTAATGTAGTTGATAGTTCTATTTGCTGGGCAACTCGCGCCAGCGGCGGTCGGCACCAAAACGGAAGAAGCTGCCAACGAGAAGATGGAGGCGATTGAGAACGCAACCAAGAGAGACAGTACAACTATCGAAAGTGATTTTCGAGGCATAAAGTACTATTCCTGCGTCAATCTACGGCTAATAAGCCTTACTTTATGAGGCGCATTAAAATATAATTTACTGTAATTGAAGCTGAAACTCTGAAAAAAAGAGTATTTGCGATTTAAGTCATTTTAGTAATTTTCATACCGTAAGAATGTCGTACCTGAAAGTCCTTTCCGAGCTAAATCAGCGGACTCAGAATGAGCTTTCAACAATTTGCTTTCTCCGATGTTCCAATTCTCCAATTATCTTGGCCCTCTCCACAATTGATCTCGCCCTAAGGTACACTGGCTTGTCGATCATCAGTTCTCCAGCTTTTACTACACCTTTTCCTTCAGCAGAGCCAGCCTCAAAGGAGCGAATTATTATCTCTGATTCTTCCACTTCTGCGCGCGTTGGCGAAAATACCTCGTTCAGGATTAGAACCTGCGACGGGTTGATCGCCATCGCACCTTTGAAACCTGAGGCTTTTGATCTAATCGCATTTTCCCTGAAAGAGACAAGATTGAGATCAGCCACTGAACCCATCAGCCCTAAAGGCGTTACGCCTGCCGCACGGGCAACGATTATCATTTGATACCTGATGGAATTCAGTACTTCGCTTCTTTGATCTTCGTATCCGATTTCGAGATCTAGGCTCAAATCTTCATGTCCGACGCTCATGGTTCCAATCCTGCTGGTAGAAGTTGCCAGATCTAATGCATTGATTACGCCCTTCGCAGTTTCTATGACTAGGTTGATCGAAATCTTGCCAAGAGGTATATTTCGTTCCCTCTCTAGCTCTGAAATTATTTTGTCTACCTGCACGATGTTCTCGACAGTTTCGGCCTTTGGAAGAATAATTCCAGCTAACCCCGACAAAACTGAAGATTTGAGATCTAACTCAAGTAATTCATGAGTGTTGTTGATTCTAACAAGGACATCCGACATCCCTTTCCCGACAACAGGTATCGATTGTTTTATCTGATCGCGAGCAATTTGTTTCTTTGATTCAGAGACGGAATCCTCCAAATCCAAAGTGATCGCATCCGCCCCCCTTAACCACGCTTTGTCAACAAAATCCAGTCTATTTGCCGGCATGATCAGGTTTGATCGTCGTAATAGCACAGTTAATTTTTGCACTTCTGTTGTTATTTATAGTTGATCTACGGGGACATCTGCTGAATGAAAAATTCTCATTCTACCTGTCTCCAGTTTGTTTTGAGCTCTGGCAATCAGGGAAGGCAAAACCTTGTGGCACAACCAGCCGCGATAAATCCGGCGCAGGCAGCGCCGAGCAAGCTTCCAGCTCGGCTTACGGAAGAAGAAAGCATTTAATGATTGAAAGGTTTGTTGTCCAAACCAATGGAATCAACGGCTCAGAAAAGTGTTGACCCAGTCACACTGGCCATACTTCGCGATAGACTTCTTGCGATAAGCAGCCAAATGATCTCGTTTGTAGAATTTGCTTCCCCAAGCTTCATCACCGGAGAAGTCTTGGACATAACAACAGGCGTGTTTGCATCCAATGGTGATGCGCTCGCATCCGGAGCCGGCCTTCCAAACCACTCACTTGGTTATGCCCAAGTGAAGGAGCTGATAACCCAGATCAAAGAAATCTGCGAAGGTGATGTGATAA
>JBOGRL010000115.1:0-2084 GCA_050749505.1 Nitrososphaerales archaeon | reverse complement strand
GGATGTGAGCGCGTCCGGAATCTGCTCTGATGTCGGAATTGGACCAAAAAGAGTCGATGACATCCTGATCCTATTCAAGTCTTATCTGACGCGGGTGGGGTCCGGCAAGCTCGATGGAGAAGTAGTGCCGGAAGAAGCTATCAGGCTCGGGTGGCAGGAATACGGATCCGTAACCGGCAGACCAAGGAGAGCGGCGCCTTTCAACTTTGGCCTTGCAAGGAAAGCCATCAGGTTAAATTCTGCTACTCAGATAGGGATCACAAAGCTTGACACAGTGTTTCCTGAGGCCGCTCATGCACGAGATTATGGGAAGCTATCTCAAGCTGCAAAAGCGTTCATTTCGCGCGTGGAAGATGAGCTCGGAATACCTGTAGTTTATATCGGGACTGGTCCGGATTCTGAAGACATCATCGATAGGAGAATAAGGAGATAGACAAAATGGTATCAATTGACATTTCTGACTTGGAAGCTGAAGAAAAGAACGGCATAGTGAGTTTCATGGAGTCTAAGCTGCCGCTAAAGAGCGAAAAGGATGGAGACATTGTGACCTTCGAAGACAAATCTTCGAGGTCGCACGTTACGAGTCCCGAAGTACGCACCTACCTGAAGAGATACCTTCACTCAAAGGATTTGCGAAAACAGTACCGCGTTTTGAGTGAAAGCGGTTCGCTCAAATTCGTCAAGCAAAAGATTCAGGATGAGGAAGAAGATGAAAAGCAGAAGCGAAAAGGAGGAGAAAAGTAAGAAAAGTAACTCTTCGCACACTCTTATTTTTGCATGTTTTGTCTCCTTCTTGTTGACTTCTCAGATTTCCTGTTGCTCAAGAGCAAAATCTTCAGCTCATCTCTTGCTCTGCGCGCGAGTTCTATTCCTTTTTCACCGTTTCCTTCCTTGAGTTGTTCTCCTGCGGCGACCAGATTGGAATCTGCAAACTCGTATTTTGACCTGAGCTCATCTGCTGGAATCACCAAAGGATCGCACTTGCTTGAGATCTGGAGTTTTCTTATCTTTCCGAGCTTGGCCGGAGATCTGAATACAAATTTTGAAATAGCAATCGCTTGTTCAATGTCACAGTAAGCCTCCCAGACTTCGTCGAGATCTCTCAAAAACTCTTCAACATTCTTCATCTTTGCAAGCCTTGCCCTGGCATCACCCATGCTTGAGAGTACGTATCCGACGCCGGGGGAGTAAGTCGGCGATTTCTTAATTTCTTCAGTCAAGTTATCGATTACCCTCGAGTTGCTAAGGATGAAGATTCGCTGCAGAACGAGGCTCCTCCTGAGCAAATATGCTTATTTAATTAGTTCCGCGCTTTCATTCTGATTTGCCAATATCTCAAGCTCGTGCCGACGAAGAGCAGAAAAATATGAAGCCCGCAACTTTTATCGAGCTAGAGAGTCTGAATGAGCTTGCGAGACTCACCTGTGCTTTGGAGAGAGCACCCCTACCCACTTTTGCAAGCAAATCAGAGTCAGGATACAGGTTGTCAACCCAACTTGATTTCTTCGTTGGCTCGCCAGTCTTCTACTATTCCCACGCAAGGGAAACAAAGCAATACTTGGGATACCGGACGACCCCAACCGGCGAAGAAACAAGCCTCGTAGACTTGCCTTTGAATTCGTCTCTTGTATACGCACCAGTCATTGAAATTGTGAAGTTCCCAAAACTATTTGGCGACGGTATTGATGGCGGTAATTCTCCGTATTCAGGCCCGAGGTTTCTCTCTGCGGAAGTCAAAGATCTCATGAGCTTGGTCAAGGTCGCGACCTACAAAATAATGTTCGAAGAGCCTCCTCTCCCGATTTTTGCTTTTCCAGTTTCCTCCAGCAAGTGGCGCGTCGGAGCATTTACTAGGATCGAAGAATTTGAAGAAGCGTCGATTTTCTTTTTCTATGAGCAGGATTCAAGGCCGTCGCATAATTTTGTTGGTTACTCTACCGCGAAGGCGCAAGCTTACTTTACAAACAAGACGGATGAACACGGAAATCTGTTTGTAAAGATTATCAGGTTGAAGGGGAGGCACCCTCTGGTAGATTACGACTGAGTGAATGAACCTCGAACACAAACAACAGCAACTTGAATAC
>JBOGRL010000114.1:0-3621 GCA_050749505.1 Nitrososphaerales archaeon | reverse complement strand
TGATCGTGGTGATATTCTCCTTCGCATCGTGGTGGCAGGCCTCGATTGAGACTGATCGCTTTGATGCATAACAAATCAACACCGCCAGGAGACTGCAAACAACGCACACAAGCGAATACAGTGTGGTGCTGGATCCGGCATCAGGGCGAACGCAGGGATTTTTGAGCACTGGTTGAAGGATCTTCACCGATACGCTGTCCTGCGAAGTTACCTGCATGCTTGATGCAAAAGCTAGCCCAAGACTCTCGGAGAAGATTGGTTGCATCGCGCCCGCCAAGTCTTGCAGATCAGGATTTTCCTTGGCGAGTTCGCGGAGGAAGATCTCAGAAAGCGATCTACCGGGCGGGATCAGCTCGGTAGCTTCGGTTTGGTGATTACCACCCGGTTGCTGGACGCCGCCTTTATTTTCTTCCGGTTGCAAGGATAAGGAAGGAGGAGAAGAGGAAGAAGGGACAACGAACACGTCCGTCACCTTCTCTCCCTTAAGCTCGTGAACGTAGTAATTTTGTTCCGGGAATCTCGTCAGGCTCGCAAGCTGAGAAATTTGAGCACGAGATGAGTCAAGTATCCTGTCCACGACCCTCAGCTGGATTGAATGGGTTGTGTCCTTGTAGATCAGGACTATCGCGGCAGCAAATGCAACAACAGAGTCGACCTCCGCGACAATGTTGGGATAGCGGTAGGATACCACCAGGAGTATTACGCTCAAGACAAGTAGCAAGATTGCCCCCATCCGGGATTTCCTCCCCGTCCGACGCAATGCCGCCGGTTTCTCTTCTTTATTCCGAAGGGTTTGATGACTGCTGCTGCTGATCTTTTCCGAGGATCGTGCCTCCTCCTTCCTGAAAGTCGTCCTGATCGATCTAGGCAGGAAACCTCCTCTGCGCTCTGGCGAAAAAATCGTCCTTAGAATATTTTTCTTCACGCTTTGAGTCGCTTTTTTTCCCCTTAGGCAAATGCGTGCAGGCGCAGAGTTTTTTTCTCTCTATGCGTTACAATGCGAAGAGGATTGCAGCGGGAATAGAGAGTCCAGAAATTCCCTCCTTTTTCTATCTGCGCCGGGAGGATCAACCTGATTCTACGAATGAACATCCTCTCTTTTCCCGCAATCTGCGTTTTCCAAGAAAAACATGAATGACCTCCACTTTCAACTGCCCCTTCCTTCCCTTCTTTTGCTTGGCCGCCAGACCTCAGCTCGGGCTGAACCCTAGATAAGTCGATATGCAAAATCAGAGGTAAGATGAGACAATGTATCGCCTTCCGCCATATTGATCCAAAAAAATCTCCCCTCGGAGAAAATGCTCCAGAATACGAGCGAAATCGGCTAGTCTACGTCAACGAGGAGGTTCACTGAGATCAAGATAGATACTTCGATCCTCATTCCTGTTCGCGCAGTGAAAAAATTTGGTTCTTTGGCAGCCCGCAGATTCAAGGCAAGGCAAGGCATCTCTCATTTTCCATTGTTTTTCTTGAACTAGTTAATTAATTTCAAGTTGAGTATTCGATCTACTTTGCAAGGCCTTCTCTGAGCGAGCGATTCAGTCTGGGGCGTACGTGATCATCGCAGTCTGATTTTCATGCGGCGTTTTGCTCTTGATCAGAGTAAGGTGACGTACGTGCGGGCTCTGCAAACCAACTGGGCTCTTGCCAAGAAATATCCCTTAGTAATTTTTTTTAACGGCCAAGAGCCAGAATCGCCATCAGCACGCCGTATCGTGTCTCCAAGGCCCTATTTGCCGGCCAAGAAGATTACTTCCTTTTGGCCCTTCAAGTCAGAGTCTCCGGTGACCAGCCTTCCTCGAACATGCCTGGCAGTGGCCAGAATCAAGCTATCCGCCAGTGCAAGCTTCTGTTCTCTCTTGATCTTGGCAGCTGCGATCGCAATGTCTCGCTCGACAGGGATGAGATGGCACCGCTTCTCAACTGTCAGGAGCTTCCTGGAAGCTGTCGGCTCATCGTAGTATCTAGACACCCAGAAGAAGACTTCCGCCAGATTTATCGTGGATACCACAGAATCCTCGTCCCCCTCGATGTATGCAGCGGCTTGCTTTGCGAACTGGCCGCCCTTCCAATACTCGATCCAAGCCCAGCTATCAATCAGTACGGTCATGCTTATCCCTGCGGAACGGCCTGAGTTTCGGCAGGGTGCCCATTTCACTTGTCTTCAATTTCGTTG
This sequence comes from Nitrososphaerales archaeon, assembly GCA_050749505.1. GTDB lineage: Archaea > Thermoproteota > Nitrososphaeria > Nitrososphaerales > CADDZS01 > DATLTL01. The sequence goes on along the minus strand of JBOGRL010000114.1, from coordinate 1,445 downwards.
CTTCCTTGGCAAGGAGCCGAATTGTCTCCGCGTAGCTCTTCGCATTCTTTTCGCGTTTTATTTTATCAAGAAGCTCCTTGGTGTCTCTGTCCAGTTGTATGGATGTCCTCGATGACATACATCTATGGCTCTATGGCAGCATTCAATATAACAGTTGCTGGGGGGTGGAAAGAAAGTTCGTGGTCACAAACTCACTTTTTTTTCCTTGCGGCCAAAGTTTCAATTTTTTCACAGGAAAATTTTTTTCAAGGCGAATATGCGTGGATGTGACAGTGAGAAATTCCCATGAAAACAACAAAGAGGAGAGTGGTGTCAGGAACTCTTACAAGTTTCTTGATTGTTCAAAACCATGAACGCGACTCTTCCCCATATCCCGAATCGAAAGCGACTTTCAGCTGCGGAGTAGATGCTCTGCAGGGGTTTCTCGTAATGTCAATTTGATGACGGTTCGAGCGAGAACGACTCAAGTTCCAGTCCCGGCTGGAACTCTTCGCCTGATGGCGACTAGAGCAAGCGCCCCCAAGAGCATTGCAAGCGCGATTCCCGAACCAAACTCCGGAACGCCGACAGGGAGCGTAGATGACGTGGAAGAGCTTTGAGTGGAGTCAGTAGTGGTCTGAGATGGCGGAACTTCAAGAGTGCTCGTATAACTCGTTGTGCTGCTCTCTATCGTTGTGCTTGTGGGACCGCTGGTTGTCGTAGTCAGATCAGAAGTTGTTGTTGTTGTGGAGGTTGGATCAGAGCTTGCCGTGGATGAACTCGCCTCACTGGATGTTGTGCTTTCTGTCGTCTGGGTCGTACTCGACAGTGAGGATGTCGTGGTCGTAACTGTGGGTAGATCTACTGTTGATGATGTGGAACTACTAGTGGTCGCACTGCTGGATGAGGAGGAGGTGGTCTGACTAGTTGATGAAATGATTTGATCAGTGCTTGAGGAGGATGAACTTGAAGTCGTAGCGCTCGTTTCTGTAGTCTCTGATGTGGTAGGCAAAGATGTTGTCGTGGTAGACTGGCTGGTGGTGGTGGTTGTTGAATAATACGACGGCGGATCTACTGTCGGTGGAGGATTGCTGATGACTTGGGTAGTTTGGGAGCTCGTACTCGTGGCGCTCGACTCTGTAGTTCCTTGAGAAGTCGTCTGATCGCTCGTCGTGCTGGTACTCGGCGCTGATTCCGTGCTGGAACTCGTGACCTTCGTGGAACTACCCGAGAGAGTGCTCGTCGTAAAAGTCGTAGTAGTAGTCAAAAGTATAGTCGAACTACTGGCCGCTGGCGATGACGACGAAGAATGCAGAGAATCTGAATCTCTAATGACCGTTTGGGTGGACGTGCTCTCGGTTGAACTCGTCGTGGTCAACGTGGTGAGAGAAGTGGAGTGAGAACCCGCGCCGAGGTCCTTTGATACTAAATAGGAAACCGGAACAACAATCGCCACGACTATTATG
>JBOGRL010000113.1:0-5876 GCA_050749505.1 Nitrososphaerales archaeon | reverse complement strand
GGCGTCAACAGTCCCGTCAGGTCCTTCATTGGAATCGGAAGAGAAAATCCGGTTTTTGTTGCAAGAGCCAAGGGATCGAAGATTTTTGATGAAGAGCAAAACGAGTACATAGATTATGTATGTTCTTGGGGTGCGTCGATACTCGGTTCTGCTGACCCCGTGGTACTTAGGGCTATTAGCGAGGCTGCAAAGAAGGGGTTGAGTTTTGGAGCTGCCACAAACCAAGAATCTGATCTTGCCGAAAGAATCCAGAAAAGCATGTCGAGCATCGAGCTTATGCGCTTTGTCTCATCCGGGACCGAAGCCACGATGTCCGCTGTCAGGGTCGCAAGAGCTTTTACGAAGAAAGAGAAATTGATCAAATTTGACGGCTGCTATCATGGGCATGCAGACAGCTTTCTAGTAAAGGGCGGCTCGGGTCTTGCGACTTTTTCAGTTCCCGATTCTGCAGGGGTCCCCAGGAGTGTCTCTTCCGAGACGCTCGTCGCGAGGTTCAACGACCTCGATTCCGTACGAATGATTTTCGAGGAAAACAAGCGCTCAGTTGCGGCTCTAATAGTAGAACCTATTGCGGGGAATATGGGCGTCATCCCGCCTGAGAAAGGTTTCCTTGATGGGTTGCGAAGGTTATGCGATGAAAACGATTCGCTTTTGATTTTTGACGAGGTAATCACGGGCTTTCGTGTTGCTAGGGGCGGAGCTCAGAAGATGTACAACGTAAAGCCAGATCTGACTTGTTTAGGGAAAGTCATAGGTGGAGGAATGAACATCGCTGTATATGGAGGAAGGAAAGACATTATGACACTCGTCTCGCCGCTCGGACCTGTTTATCAAGCGGGCACACTTTCGGGGAATCCTGTTGCCGTGGCATCCGGGATTGCAACTCTGGATGCGCTGACCCCAGCCGCTTATTCAAAGCTTGAAAACCTTTCAGACAAACTGGTTCGTGGGCTGATCAACTCCGCAGCTGAAACTAAAATTACGTTACACCGGGTCGCTTCCATGATCGGGCTGTTTTTCCCAAACAAGGAAGATAATGGCTCATCCATTGCTAACTATGATGACGTCAGAACTCTATGCAGCAAAGAAAAATACTCTAAATTCTTTGGTCTAATGTTAGAGCGAGGTATCTATCTTCCGCCTTCTGCATTTGAAACCATCTTCTTATCGACTGCACATTCGAGTTCGGATGTATCTAAAACGCTGAGGGAAGCAAAACGTGCTCTAGATCAATTGAACAGGGGAAAGGAATAAGTTTGAAATCAAGAGAACGTTTTCTCGCAGCGTGCAGAAATGAGGACGTAGATTTTACGCCAGTCTGGTTCATGCGCCAGGCTGGAAGATATCTTCCGGATTACAGGGAGATCAGAAAGAATTATTCTGTGATTGAAGTTTGCAAGACTCCCGCAGTATGTGAGCAGGTCACACTTATGCCCGTAAGCGAACTGGGGGTTGACGCTGCAGTAATGTTTGCAGACATTATGCTTCCGCTCGAAGGAATTGGAGTCGATTTCCGGATTGAGGAAAACATCGGGCCCCTAGTTGCAAAGCCCATACAGGACATGCAGGATGTAGAACGGCTGGCAGAGTTCAACGCAGAAAGAAATGTCCCATTTGTAATTCAAGCGATAAAGCGTGTAAGATCAAAGCTTGATACTACTGGTCAGGCACTCGTTGGTTTCTCTGGCGCACCTTTCACGATAGCTAGCTACCTCATCGAAGGACTGCCGTCCCGAGATTTTACTAAAACGAAGAAACTCATGTTTGATAATTCGGAGGCTTGGAGAACGCTGATGTCAAAGCTGGCTCGACTGATTTCGGAGTATCTCTGCGCTCAAATAAAAGCTGGCGCCGATGCCATCCAATTGTTTGATTCTTGGGTAGGGGCACTTTCTACAACCGATTACGAGGAATACGTTGCACCCTACGTCGAAGCCATATTCCACAGGGTCGGGTCTGATCATCCGGAAATGCCCAAGATTCACTTTGGCACAAACACTCACCACCTGCTGAAATCGATGAAGAAAGCGGGCGGAGACGTTTTCAGCATAGACTGGAGGATTCCAATCAGTGAGGCGCGAGCGTTGCTGGGAAGTGAAATCGCAATTCAGGGAAACCTCGAGCCCGCTGTTTTGCTCTCCAGGGACAGGGAAAAGTTTGTCGCAAGAAGAATACAGTCGGTCCTTGATGATAACGATGGCAGAAATGGACACATTTTCAATCTGGGCCACGGCATCCTCCGCGAGACTCCCGTTGAGAATGCCAAGTTTGTCGTTGACTATGTGCACAAGAATACCTGAGAGTTTGCGGATATGAAAGTAGAGAAAAAGAAAGCAATAATCCTTATGGCATACGGAAGCCCGGAGAGGCCAGAAGATATTGAGTCTTACTACACGCACATCAGAGGAGGAAGAAAACCAAGCATAGAAGAGGTTGAAAACCTGAAAGCCAGATACAAATCAATCGGCGGAAGCTCGCCTCTTTTGAAGATAACAAACTCTACGGCAAAGAAACTAGAGATAGAACTTCAGAGTGAAGGGGAGAATGCGCGCATCTACGCTGGAATGAAACACTGGCATCCGTTTGTATCTGAGACTTTTGAGCAAATTTCCAGAGACGGCGTAACTGACCTGGTTGCAGTTGTTCTGGCTCCCCACTATTCAAAGATGAGCGTAGGTAGCTATCAAGACTCGGTGAGAGAGGCAAACGCGGCGCACGGAGACAAAGTCAAGGTAACATTTGTGAACGAGTGGCATCTCAACCCTATTTTTTTGGACAAATGGCGGCAGAGAATTAAGAATGCGTACGAACGAAAATTTCAAGGAGCAAAGAAAGATCAGATTTTCTTCCTGTTCAGCGCTCATTCGCTTCCAGAGAAGATCCTCAAGTGGGGAGACCCGTACAAGAGCCAACTGATTGAGACTTCTGACAAGCTTGCACAGATGCTCGAATTAGGAAAAGAGCAATACGGATTTGCGTTCCAGAGCGCTGGACACACTTCAGAACCCTGGCTAGGCCCTGACATCTTGGACGAGGTTCGCGAGCTCCAAAGAAGTGGGCAGAGCAATATTCTTGTCGCACCGATCGGGTTTGTCTCAGATCATCTAGAGATACTGTTCGACATCGATGTAGAAGCCAAGGGCATGGCTGAACAACTTGGCTTACGTCTTGAAAGGACAGAGTCGTTCAACGATAGCGACGAGTTCATAGACGTGCTTGCATCCGTTGTGCGAAACACATCAGAGCCTTAAGTGTGGGATTTCCGGAAAACGCAGTTTGGATTTCTCGGCTGAGATTATATGTTGGAGATGGAAAGGGTTCGGTTGCCGCACGGGAAGGGAGGAAGGAAGGAAGCGGTTACAGATTCGGAGTTGCAGACGCTGAAAAAAAGATCGTCGGCCCAATCCATCCAAGTCGCCCTAACAATCCATACCAGTTTCTCTCTTTCTGACTTACGCCAAATTGGATTTTTTTATCTGGTGCAGACCAGGGAAAAAGTACATCCAGTTCAGATTAGACTGCGACTTTCAGACACTGACTGCTACCTGATCGTAATTTAATCAACGCCAAATTTGTTTTCGGCGTGAATTCACTTGCGCGACCTAGCTCCGGACGCGCCGCTCCTTCTTCCCCTTTTGACTTGAGCTTTGGACTTGCGCCCGTGTCTCCACTGCGTGCCGCGAGCTTTGCGCATTTTCGCGGCGTTTGTTGCGGAGTTTCTTCGGTTAGACTTTGCCTGAGACTTGTTCGGATAGTACTTTTGACTCTTTCTTCTCGGGACCTCTCGCGATGGAAACATTCTCATTTGCTACTATGACCTCTCTTTGGTCTCCCTTTCCGCGTGCGGCATATCTTTGTGGACTGTCGCCCATGCTATCTGTTTTGCGCGTTTTTCGCTCACACCACGCTTCTTTTCCGATGACTTGATGTGTTGAGCCTTTCTCTCTGCCTTGCCACTGTGATGATGACCGCTTCCTCCCGCGCTACCTCTCTTGGTTTTGGGCATTCCTTTTACTCATATAGAAGGAATACCAGCGCATGTTTCTAACATTGTGTATCTTACCTCTTTACATGATATTCAGTTTGGCGTGAATTTCTCACAATGTGGTAAAACTTGCAGATTCCGGGGATGGCCCTGGAAATACCGGCGGCAACTGAGCTCAAGTTTCTGCCGATCAAAAGATAATCCAGGACGACCCAAACTATATTGAAATTATCAATCCGAACGCAAACCCCGCGAAAAGGATGCCAAAGGCAGCCTGAATCGTCCCGATGAATGAAAAGCAAATAAGAATATTTGAAAAATTCCAATTATGAAAAATATGATTTTTTTTAACCATTGCAGCTTGCGAAGTTGAATCGTCGGAATCAACTTGCTGAGCAGGATAAACAGTTCTCAGCTCGCGCAGTGTTGATTGTCATCTTGCACCCGGTTTCTCCAGCGGGGCATTATGTCGGCAATGAAAGGGACTTGAGCCCTTGCTAAAAAGCGTTCAAGAAATAAATTTGCTGAAGCCATCTATTCGGAAACTCTACAGAGGCATAAAAAAATGAAGATGTAATGACAGTGGAGAACACATGGTTGGCGTGATGCAGTACAACCGCCCTAACAATCATCCAAGCGGGCTTTCGAAAGAATACCAATCCCTCAAAAATGGTGGTAGTTCATCGACATTCATGCATTAGCCCATTGTAAATAAAATAATGCGCATGCACTTGGCGAGATGCTAACTTATATCTCAATGATCAATCTACAAACTTGAGGTCTCCATAATGAGTCAGGAGGAGCGTATAAGATCAGGGCCAAAGAAACCAAGAGATCCAACAGCTTTGCTCCGCTCGGCAGGAAAGCTCAAGACAATAAAGAGAACTGGTTGGATTAGGAAGGCAGGGATTCTCGAAAACGCAGAGTCAGTAGCAGACCATAGCTTCAGGATGGCAATAATCGGCGCGTATCTTTCAGAAGTAGAAAGGCTTGATTCTTCCAGGGTGATCAGGATGTGCCTGTTTCACGATCTGGCCGAGAGCGAGATAGGGGATTTGACGCCCGAAGAAAAAGTGTCAGAACAGGATCACAGGAAAATGGAAGACAGCGAGATAATGAAAATATTTGTAGACCTTCCCGAAAAGATCAGGAAGAAATTCCTCAGAGATTGGAAGGATCTGCTGCAAAACGAGTCAAAGGAAGCCAGGCTGGTGTGGAAGATCGACAAGCTTGAGATGGGCTTACAGATGAAAGACTATCTTGCACGCGGAGTTGACCGCAAAAAGCTCGCGGAGTTTGATCCATCAGGAGCGCTTCCGACCAGATTGGAGAAAATATTCAAAAGCTATAGCGGTTAACTCCCAATTGATCTTATCTCAAAATCAAGAACAGTCTTGAAGGATTCGTTTCTCTTCAAGTCAATCTCGTAGAAAGGCAGTATTGAAACACCTTGAAGATTGCTTTCAAACCCATCTTCGGACAATGAAACTGTCTTCATCGGGATCATCCAATTTTTGGTAGCGGCAGACACAAGTATGATTTCGACGCCTACCTTTGTGTACTTGATCCGGGACGCAGGGAAAATCGAAATGGTCCTCTCATGACTCTTCGTAAAAACCGGGTCTGAAAGACACCCCAAGTTTATCTCAGGCACGAAGATTGCGTCGAGCGACCCCTTGGATTCATTGAGAGTCAGCGAATATTTCACCGATATCCTTGGAGCGCCTGAGAAGATCTCGTATTCCTTCCTGATCTGCACGACCGAGTTTTCTCCAGGAAGCGTCTTTGACAACCGAATGAGAATTGAATCAGAACTCTTGCTGATTTTTGCGTCGTAGAGCGCGGACGCAAACTTGGCAACTTCAGCGAAATCCTGCCTTTGGAACGAATC
>JBOGRL010000112.1:0-2192 GCA_050749505.1 Nitrososphaerales archaeon | reverse complement strand
CTACAAGGCGTGTTGTGTGAATGCAATGCCTCGTAATCAATGAAAAGTACCCGATCGCTTGGCCGACTTGATCTCAGCTATTGCTTCGATCTCTATTAGCCAATCCTTGTTCACGAGAGATGTCACCACGACTGAGGTTGTAGCCGGAAGGCGACGACTGTTAAGGTATTTCTTACGAATTCTTCTCACGACAGTAAAATCATTCATCGGAACAACATAGAAAGTAATCTTGATTATGTCATCAAACGTCGCGCCGATCGAGTGGAGACAGCGGCCAAGATTTTCAAATGATTGAATAACTTGCGTTTCGAAATTTCCAATACCAATAGTTCGTCCAGTATAGTCAACTGGAGGCTGACCAGAAATGTAGAACAAGTTGGGATTACTCTCAGATCTTGTAACTTGTGAAAATCCTCTCGGCTTTGCGATGCCAGTTATTTTGACAGACCCCATTATGTTTCTAAGAACTCTTTGAAACAATCAACTCAGATGGGTTCAAGACTTTTATTCTTACTGAACTTTTTGTTGATGGGATGGAAAATCAAGCGGAACAATATGCTCAACAGCAAGATTTCCAGCTTAATTTGGTTGGGAAATCGATCCAGCGACTTGACGCAACACCCAAGGTCACTGGAAAGATAGTCTACTCGAGGGACATGTCCATCCCCTTCATGCTCTACGGGAAGGTGAAACGAAGTCCCTATCCTCATGCGAAGCTCGTCTCGATTGATTATAGCAGAGCCATGACAATGCCGGGTATCGCAGCGGTAATAACGGGAAGAGACTTTCCGTCACTTGGCACCGAAGAGACACCCGCGATGGCTACTGATGAAGCATTGTACGCTGGACAGGCAGTTGTGGCCGTTGCAGCAGAAAGCAAACCCGTAGCAGAAAAGGCACTAAATGAAATTGATGTAGAATATGAAGAACTTCCACCACTTTTGGATCCTCTCATTGCAATGTCCAATAATCCTCCGTATGTGATCCAGCACGAAGGAGAAAGCGCAAAACTTCAGAATATTGGAAAACACATTCACGTGGAGAAAGGTAACGTCGACCAAGCGTTCAAGATTTCTGATTTTGTGTTTGAGGACGGATACAAGACATCCGCTGAGACTCACTTCATGATGGAGCCATTGAGTTTCATCGCGAGGCCTGATATTGGAGCAGGTTTTACTATATGGGGGATGAGTTCGGGACCTCACAAGATGCAGTCCGAGCTGAGCAGATATTTGGGGATGGATCGATACAAAATCAGAGCCATTGTGAGTTTTATGGGCGGATGGTTTGGTAGTAAGGAAGAATCGCATATTGCGGCCATCTGCGCCATGCTATGCATCAAATCGGGCCGCCCAGTAAAATTAGAGCTTTCAAGAGAAGAAACCATTATCGCGAGCGGTACGCGCCATCCAGCTACTGTCAGAATACGGGATGGAGTAATGAGAAGCGGAAAGATCGTTGCAAGACAGATTCATGCAGTGTACGACGGTGGGGCCTACGGAGCTCTAGGCAACGCAGTATTGAGAAATTCAGCCATAGCCGCGTCAAACGTATACAAAATTCCCAATTTTCGCATGGATGCATATCGAGTTTATACAAACAGAACTCCAGGAACTCCGAAGAGAGCTCCTATTGGCTTCCAGATCGTCTTCGCGGTTGAGGCTAATATGGACAAGATAGCTTCGGCACTTAGAATGGATCCAATAAAGCTTCGAGCATTAAACGCACTTGATAACGGAGACGAGACCGTTTTGGGTGAAAGGATTGAAGGAATCAGCCATAAGAAGGCACTCGAAGAAGTGCAGAGAAGACTATCACGCAAGATCACACCGAGCGATTCAGTTTGGAAAACCGGAAGAGGATACTCTTTATGTGCAAAATGGTCCTCGGGCGGTCCTCATCAGGCATCTGTTCGTATGAGAGAAGATGGAACTATAGAAGTCTGGTCTGGGGTAGTTGAAAACGGAGCCGGAACCTTGACTTCTCTGGCTCAAATTGTTGCAGATGAATTTGGCATAGCGGTCGAAAAAGTGTGTATGATGTCTCTTGTCTTGGGATCTGATTCTTTTGTCTCAGGAGCTGAAGGAGGAGCAGCTGCAAGTCGTCAGTTGGTCAATCATGGAAAAGCAATCATGATGGCTTGTCAAGATCTCAAGAGAAAGATAGCAGCAAGAGCTTCTATGGAACTAGGC
>JBOGRL010000111.1:0-11702 GCA_050749505.1 Nitrososphaerales archaeon | reverse complement strand
CAGAGGTGTTACAAGCGGAAATTAGATAGTGATATTAGTCAAATCTTTGGTACGAACGATATCGACTGGAGTTTCGTAAAACTTAAGAAATTCGCCTCATCGCGCGAAACACTTCGTAGCAACATATTCCAATGGTCAGAAAAGAGAAGATAAACGCCCACACCGAGAACGTATTTAGGACGACTTTTTCTGACACCAAAAAGTATGCGAAGAGAGCAACTAGCATCACGGAGTACATTACGAACCTTGGTACCATATAACGCCCGATCTTGAAGAATTGTTCGAAGACCTCGAGCTTCACTTCAGTCAAGAGCACATAGTCGCCCGATTCGGTCTTGTTCGCCAATCCGAGCGAGACCAATTTTTCTAAATGGTATTGAGCCAACGAGGCACTCTTTAGTCCCAGAGAGCGCTGCGTGTCACGAACTCCGGCCTTTCTGACCTTGAAAAGATGCGTGTAGACGCGCAGGGTGTTACCCTTCAGATCGGGCGATGTCCCCTGCTGAATGTTCATGCGAGTAATCGCTCCTCGGATAATCGGAAACATAAATTTCGGATGCTTGTTTTACAGATTCCATCCAAAATTGAACACTTATCCATCCTAAGGAATTATCTAGAGGAAAAAGATAGTGAATTATTAAGCTCAGCAAGGGTTATCTCTAGACGACTAGAATAGAGACAAGCTCTGCAATGCTCGCACAGATTCGAAGTCGCGTTCTAGCTTAATCGGTCATTCACGAACATTTTTTCTTTCGGATTCTTTGCGTATTTCTTGAGCAGCGTGTAAAGCGCAGATTTCTGCACGTGCAATCTGTTCTCCGCTTCCTGCCAAACAACTGACTGGGGCCCGTCAATCACTGATGAAGTAACTTCCTCGCCTCGGTGCGCTGGAAGGCAGTGCATGAATATTGCATCAGGTTTTGCAATTGACATCAGCGCATCATTCACTTGATAATCTGGCAAGAACCTTTTAAGTCGCTCTGATCTTTCTCCGTCCAAGCCCATCGAGACAAAAGTATCTGTGGCTACAACATCCGCCCCGTCGAGAGCTTCTGCGGGAGATTCCATTACCTCGATTACTGAACCACTGAATTCAGATTGGTGTTTTGCGATCGAAAGCGCTTCGGGAAGCGGTACATATTTTTTAGGGCAAGCAACGCTCATATGCGCCCCAGAAAGCGAGGCAGCTATCAAGAGAGAGTTGCATACATTGTTCCCGTCTCCGATCCACGCTATTTTGATGCCCTTCAATTTCCGTTTGTACTGTCTCATCGTCATGGCGTCGGCGAGCGATTGACACGGGTGGTACTTGTCGGAGAGTGCACTGATAACCGGGACGCTCGATGCGCTTGCGTACTCCTCGAGAGTCCGGTGCGAAACAACGCGTGCAACGATCACCTGACAAAACCGGGACAGGGCGCGGGCCGTATCCTCTCGGCTCTCACCGCGCGAGGTCTGCATTTCACTTGCGTTCAAAACAACCGCGTGGCCACCGAGCTCAAACATTCCAACTTCAAAAGAGACCCGCGTACGCGTACTTTGACGCTCGAAGAGGAGAGCCATAGAAGTGCCTGGTATCTGGTGGTTGAACTTTCTCTGTTCTCTTTCACCCTTGAATGTGTCCGCCAAGTCTAGCAGCGCCTTGAACTCCGATGGAGTCAGCTCCCCCAGCGTGAGTAGATCCTTCGAGAATCCTGAAGGCGCGTCTGACGACGAGTACGTAGTCATTTCGCAATTGCCCCTCGTTGACGCTTTTTCGATTTTATTCGGCATTCCGAAATCAAACCGGTCAGCGTGGAAAATGTTCTTGCAACTTCCTCCATTCTAATGACCACAATCGTATCGGTAAAGCAGCTTACTGTATCCTCGATGTTTACGTGGTTTTCTGCTATCTTTGTATAGATCGAGAGGACAACGCCAGGAGTGCGGACTATCTCTGTAGGACTGTGAACGATTATCGCAGCAAGGTCAGACTGTTCGTCCAAAACATCGTCATCGTTGAACTTTTCATGAATCTCCTCCAAAAGCTTCTGATCAAATATCATGGTTATCGCAGAGTTGCTCTCTGAGATCTGAAGAAACTCTTCTTGATATGTCGCCATGATGTTTCTCGCCGCTTCAAGAGATCTCTTGCTCTTTTCCAGGTTCAGCTTTGCAACGTCCGTTCTTACATTGACAACACTCCTGGCCAAAACTCCTTCGATGCCTCCTTGGGCCAGCTGCAGTCGCGGCTTTACTCGTTTGACAGAAGTAACAAGAGAGTCAAAATTCACTTTCCTTCCAATATCTCGCTCGACCTTTGGTTTGATCAGACGCGCGATTGCTGTATAATTTCCATATCTGCGACTCAGGGCGTCTTGCAGTGATAGATCGTCGTCTATCACTTCTTTCACCACTTTTGATATGGAGACTGCGTTGACCAATACGGGTCATCACTGACTATTACCGTTATTATTGACCGGAAGTTATAAAAGCGTATTGCCGAGGATGTTTTCTGCGGTCATAAGAAAAGAATTGGCAGACAAAGTAGTCCTCGCTTACTCCGGAGGATTAGATACTTCAGTTTCCATAAAATGGATCAAGGAAAAGTATGGGTTGGATGTAGTCACGTGCACGATAGACGTCGGCCAACGTGAAGATCTCTCCGGAATTGGCGAGAATGCAAAGAAAATCGGTGCTATCAAGCACTACCAAATTGATGCGAAAAAGGAATTTGCGACAGATTTCGTTTTCCCCAGCATCAAAGCCAACAGCCTGTACGAAGGATCGTATCCTCTAAGCACAGCTCTTGCCAGGCCTCTTCTTGCCGAGAAATTGGTCGAAGTGGCGGATATGGAGCAAGCCGTGGCGGTGGCGCATGGCTGCACCGGAAAGGGAAATGATCAAGTCCGATTTGATGTCACGGTAAAGGCGCTGAACCCTAATCTGAAAATCATCGCTCCAGTCCGAGAATGGAATCTGAACAGAGAAGATGAAATCAAGTACGCCCTGAAAAACCACATACCGGTCAAGCCAAGCAAATCCATTTTCTCTACTGACCAAAACCTGTGGGGCCGCTCGATAGAAGCGGGACCGCTAGAAGACCCCTACTTTGAACCGCCGGAGGAAGCGTTCGAGTGGTGTGTCCCGGCTAGAAACGCACCCGACAAGCCGGAATATCTTGAGATCGAGTACGCGAAGGGTTTTCCTATCGCCGTCGACGGAAAGCGATTCAGTCCAATAGAACTCATTCAGTACGTCAATCAAAAGGCCGGTCTTTGTGGTTACGGCATAATTGACCACATCGAAGACCGGTTGGTTGGAATAAAGTCGCGAGAAGTGTACGAATGTCCGGCAGCCCTGACGCTGATCGCGGCGCACAAGGACCTGGAGAAGCTTGTTCTCACAAGACACGAACTCACTTTCAAATCAAAGGTCGAGGAAGAGTGGTCTTGGCTTGTTTACTCGGGCCTTTGGATGGAGCCGTCACGACTCGCGCTAGATGCCTTCATCGATAAGACCCAGCAAAGAGTTAACGGAATCGTCAGGGTAAAACTCTACAAGGGAGGAATGCGTGTTGTAGGACGAAAATCTGAAGATTCGCTGTACCAGCACAAGCTTTCAACTTTTGGACGCGCTTCGACTTTCGATCAGAATTCTGCAGTTGGTTTCATCGAGCTCTGGGGGTTGCCGTCGAGAGTTGCAAATGACAAACTGCTAGTGAATGAAAAGACAAGGAAAAGGGCAGCTCCTGCGATCGAGAGCAGTAAAAATCTCAAGAAAAAGACCGTCGTAAATTGAGAGATCCACCCAGCGTAGTTTTTCTGATGAGAAGGGACAGGGAAAACAAATCCTAGTCGCAAATTCTTTGTAAAAAAGAAAGGAAGAGAACATTTGTCGAAATGATGACGGAGAGTTATAACGGCTATAATCAACAGGAACAACTACAAGAAGAAGAAAAACAATCCGTGGTTGAAGAAATGAAAGAATCAAGCAAGAGTGCGGACAAAGACATACTCCGTGCCGGCCGTCTCGGAGTTTTCTCGCCGAGCGCTGCAAAGTACACTTCATCAATCGACATCGACGGTAGATTACTTTCTTCAGTGGTTGCGATAAACTCCGCTCACGTAATCATGCTTTACGAACAAGGGATACTCGATCAGAAAATTGCTGGCGAGCTCTTGCAATCGCTCAGAAAGGTTCCCAAACACCTCGAAATGAAGGAAGCCCTTGAAGATGTTCACATGAACGTTGAGGATTATTTGATCTCCAAAGTTGGAAAGGACATTGGAGGAATGCTTAACCTTGGCAAGAGCAGAAACGATCAGGTGGCGACTGCCCTAAGAATGGCGCTACGCGAAGAGTTGATCCTGCTCGGAAACTCAATTCTGACGCTCGAAAAGGCTTTGCTAACACAGACGGCAAAGAATGCTGACTCGCCAATGCCAGGCTATACTCACCTTCAGAGAGGCCAGCCGGTCACGCTCGGACATCACCTGCTCGCTCATTTTGATGCCCTTGACAGAGACTTTTCAAGATTCGTCGATTGCTATCTTCGAGTCAACCTCTCCCCTATGGGCGCAGGAGCTCTTGCATCCACTGGGTTTGACATAGATCGCGAGAGAGTGGCTCAACTCTTGGGCTTTGATTCCGTATTGGAGAATTCGCTTGACGCTGTCTCTTCTAGAGATTTTATCTCAGAGACAATTTTCGTCTGTTCGCAGGTGATGACCGACCTCAGTAGACTGGCGGAAGAAATTATTCTCTGGACCACAAAGGAATTCTCTTTCGCCGAGATTTCTGACAAGCATGCCTCCACTTCGAGTATGATGCCGCAAAAGAAGAATGCGATCGTTCCTGAAATATTCAGGGCAAAAACGAGCCAGGTTCTCGGGGACTTGATGGGTGCTCTTGGGTTGCTAAAGGCGCTGCCGCTCAGTTATAATCTGGATCTCCAGGAGCTCACTAGGAACCTCTGGAGCGCGATGGATAAGACTACCACTTCGGTACGAGTCCTCGCCGAACTCATCGACGAGATGAAATTCAATGTAAAGGTATTGCTCAGCGCTACATCTTCCGATGATTTCATGTACGCAACCGAGCTCGCTGATTATCTGGTGAGCAAGTTTAAGCTGTCTTTTCGCGACGCGCACGGAAGAGTGGGGAGATTAGTAAAGTACGCTTCGATTAAAGTAGAAGACTCGAACCAGCTGAAGAACTTGACTTCCGAGGAAATTGCAAAAAATTTGGGTGTTGAGATCCCCCAAAGCGAGCTTGAAATGATTACCAGTCCGACAAGGACGCTCGAAAGAAGGAAGGCCATAGGGTCTCCGAATCCGAAGCTTGTTTTGCGAGCCTCAAGAAAGCGGCTACAAGTTATTTCACAACATGAGAAAACTATACAGTCGCTTTATTGCGGTCTTTTGGATTCGGAAAAGCTGCTTTCGTCTTCTGTTGATCGCATCAGAAAGAACAGCGGTACCAAATCAGGTTACGCTGTCAGACTTTCACAAAGAGACGGAGAACAATCACCGGAGGTGAAAAGTTAGATAATGGAGGCAAAGTGCCTGGAATGCGAAGCATCTGTTCACATTGAGGACGATGCAGTCGTAGGAGAAATCATAACTTGTCCGGACTGCGGCGCGGATTATGAAGTTGCGTCCCTTCAAAACGGGACTGTTACGATCAAAGTCGCAGAAAGCGTAAAGGAAGATTGGGGAGAATAACCAGATGACAAGAAAGTCAGTAGGAATATTATTTGACCGCATAAGGTGGGAAGAAAAGGAGCTCGCGCGGCAGCTTGAGCTCACGGGGGTATCGTACGATATGATCGATGCCAAATCTCAGGTGCTGCCGCTTGACTCTTCAAGACTGACCAATCTTCCCGGCAGGATTTTGGTGCGGTGTGTGAGCTTCTACCGCGGACTGAACATGGCTTCTGTGTACGAGGCACATGGCATAGAAACTATCAACACAAGAAAGGTGCTGGATGTCTGCGGAAATAAACTGTTCACAAGCCAACTGCTTGCAAAGGGCGGCGTTCCCACTCCGAAAACCGCAGTGGCATTTTCCACAGAATCTGCGATGCAAGCCGTAGAAACAATTGGGTTTCCTTGCGTCATGAAACCAATCGTCGGAAGCTGGGGGCGTCAGGTTGTTCCGATCAGGGATAGAGAAACTGCCGAAGCTCTCATCGAGATGAGGGAACAGCAGAACGACTCCATGCAAACAATATACTACGTCCAAGAGATGATCAAGAGGCCGCCGAGAGACATCAGGTGCATTGTGGTCGGCGATGAAGTGGTCGCCTCGGTTTACAGATATTCCTCGGCAGAAAACTGGAAGACAAATGTCGCCCTGGGCGGACACACTCAAGTTTGCCGACTCACGCCCGAGCTTGAGGAAACCGTGTTGAAGGCCGTAGGCGTGGTTGGAGGGGGAGTGCTCGGAATTGACCTGATGGAAAGACCAAACTCCGAGTTTGTAGTACACGAGGTAAACGGCACCGTCGAGTTCAAGGGCGCGCAGACTGTGACCACCCGGAGCATTGCCGGCAGAATTGCAGATTACCTCGTTTCTGCACAAGAGACGCCCAAAGGGGAGACTTAGCGCTTAGTGATCAGAATTTTTTGTACCTGCAACTGAATATCGCGCATGGACAGGACTCAGGCAACGGATTTAAGTGGTCTTTTTCTAATGTGCTGGCGCGCGGCCACGCTCAAGATACGCAAGAATCACTGGTGATTACCGTCACACTTTATTACGTGCTTGGCACCACTATCAGTTGGGCTTTACACCATGCTTAGAAATGACGACGAGCTCGGCCTTATGGACTCTTTTGGACGAGTGATCAGGAAGCTCAGACTCTCCGTCGTTGACAAGTGCAATTTCAGCTGCAATTTTTGCATGCCAGATAAACCTGAGTGGCTACCCAATGAAAAGGTCCTGACCGTCAAGGAGATAGTCCGACTCGTCGCGATTCTGTCAGGTTTCGGAGTGGACCGTGTGAGGGTGACCGGCGGAGAACCGCTGGTCAGGAAAGACATAGACCAAGTGGTCGCAAATATCTCCGAGATCCCAGGGATACATGCATTGGGGATGACTACTAATGGCTTCTACCTTGCAGAGAAGGCCAAAGCACTCAGAGCCGCGGGTCTAGGTTCAGTTACCGTTAGCTTGCACAGCCTTCATCCCGAGAGATTCGCCGCCGTGACGAGAAGAGATGTTCATGTCAAGGTCATCCAGGGAATTAGGGCGGCTAAAAATGAAGGATTCAAAAACATAAAGCTAAACTCAGTTGTGATCAGAGGCTACAACGATGACGAGATACTAGATTTTGCAGAAATGGCCTATACCGAAGGTTTCAACGTAAGATTCATCGAGTACATGCCTTTTGATGGGAAGAAGATGTGGGATACAAGCAAGGTAGTTACGGGAGAAGAGATTCTTGCAAAGATAAAATCAAAATTCGAGATTGTCCCGCTCGAGCGAGAGCATGGAAGTACGGCGATGAACTACAGATTCATAGACGGAGGGGGCGAGTTTGGCATAATTACTTCAATTTCAAAGCCATTTTGCAGCGATTGCGACAGGCTGAGGATAACTGCCGACGGAAAGGTCGTGCCTTGTCTTTTTAGCAAGAATGAGTATGACATTGGCTCTCTTTTGCGTCGTGGAGCTTCTGATGCTGAACTGAAAGAGTTCTTTAGGAAATCGGTGAAACTGAAAGCTCCAGGCGTAGAGTCGCTAATTAATGGAAATGTGCCGTTAAAGCATGTCCGCCCAATGTACATGACGGGCGGCTAGAAGTTTTTCACAGTGCCATTATTTTCTTGTCTGCTGGTCTGTTGCCTTTTCTTGTTTGCATGACTCGTAAGAAAGAAAAAAATTATTCTTGAATGACTGTTGGTTCAGAATGAGTAAACCAAATGAGACGAGAAAGGTTGCCTGCATCATTCTCGCCGCAGGCATGTCTACAAGGTTCGGCAGCCTGAAACAACTTGTCGAAATAGAAGGCAGGCCATTACTCCAGCGTGCAGTTGACATTGCAAACGATTCCAATGCAGATTATGTGATCCTCGTCATCGGCGCTCATTCGTCGGAAATACTTGGTAAAGTCCAAACTGGCAGAGCACAAGTTGTATTCAACAAGGACTATGAGCGCGGACAATCCACTTCACTAAGGTGCGGAATAGCAAATTTACCAGATGATTGCGCGGGTACGATAATCATGGTAGCGGATCAGCCTTTTCTGAAATCGGAATATCTCAATGAGATGATTCTAATCTTCGAGCAAAAATGTGGTGATTCTGAGGTTGTCGCGCTTTCTCATGCGGGGGAACCGCGGAATCCGGTCCTCGTGCCGAAAGAATTGTTTCCCATTATGTCTGAAATAAAAGGGGATATCGGAGCTCGGTCTGTAATACAAAATTACGACAAGCTGCGACTTGTTGAAATACAAGATGAGAGAGCCTTTCTTGATGTAGACACGAAACAATCGGTCTCTATACTCAACACCGGAAAAAACTTGAAGAAACTCCCCCACAGGGAAGAATTTGCCGACTAAAAGATTGAGGAAAAGTTAGCGCCTTTGTCAGCCACGGTAATATCCCACAGAAAAGACGCAGACGGAATCGCGAGCGCTGCGCTCATAAGGTACATGAACGGTGCTCAGATCTTTCTTACAGATTATGGGGATATGGTCGAGACGCTCTCAAGCGTAGGTGATTCCGACGAGTATTTCATCTGTGATCTTGGGTCAAATCAGAATACCTTTGCAGGTTTTTTGGATCAGATCAAGCACCTTTCTTCCGGCGGCAGGAAGAAAGTGCATTACATAGACCACCACCCCATTAGCTCTGATTTCGAATCAAAGCTCCGCGATGCGGGGGTGGATTTTACTCATTCCGTGGAGGAATGCACATCAGTCCTGATTTACAGAAAGTACGAAGACAGTTTTCGCGACTCGCCGCAGATGAAGATTGTCGCATGTTGTGGCGCGATTACAGATTATATGGATTTGCACCCATTTGCAAAAAAGATCATTTCTTCTTTTGACAGGCAATTTCTGCTGTACGAGGCAACGGTTCTCTCGTTCACGATTTCAATCATCGGTCGAGGCTCGCTCGACAGCGAGACTAAGCTGATCAAGTTGTCCGAGGAATTGGCGACTGGAGAACTTCCCCATGAAATAGGCGACGCGTCATCGTATGCGCAGGAGCATGCTGCGCGGTCGGCCGAATTGATTCGGCTAGCTAGAAAGAATGGAAAGAAGATGAATAATTTCGCGTACTATCTCACAAAAGAATCCGCGACAGGGAACGTTGCAAACTTCTTGATAGGAGCTTTCGATGTTCCCGTGGCTGCTGCTTTCAGGGAGGAGGAGCCTGGATATTACGAAATATCGCTTAGATCGGTCGATGAATCAAGTCATGATCTAGGAAAAATAGTGGGAAAAATCGCAACAAAATTGGAAACCTCTGGCGGTGGCCATCCCCACGCGAGTGGAGCAAGGATAAAGCGGTCGCAGCTGGGCGAGTTTCTTTCGCTTCTGGATGACGAATTGTCAATGCCTTCTTGACCCCATCTAAAGATCGTGTGTTGAAGATGATTTCGACGAAAACTCTGGTTAACGGCAGATACGGCCAGGTTGCAGGATTCCTGATCGTGTCACTCACCATGGTCGAGATGTTCACAATCCCGCATGGTTACTTCGTACTCGGCGCAATCGTTTCAACATCCACGATGACTTGTGTGGCTCTTCTATTGAAGGTGAGCAAGAGCCAGTTCCGTTGGAGCGCTTGGCGAATCGGCACTGGAATCGCGATGGCAGGTTTGCTTTATCTCGTATTTGCTGCCGGAAACTATGCAATCAAAAATTATAGCATGACGGGGATTCACCCCTCGAATGAAGGCAGCATATACGGCCTCTTTGCTGGGGTTCCGGCTCCTTTGACGATTGGGTTCTTCGTTCTGGATGCTATTGGTTTTGAAACTTACTTTCGCGGAAACTTGCAACAGCGGATTTTCTCTCCGAGAATTGGTGTTGGCTCTGTTTTTCTTGTCGCGATGATCGATGCGCTCATCCATTTTTCGAGTTTGAACCCTCTGTTTCCAGCAACCACGTTTGTCGCCGATATGATTTGGGGTCTGAACTATTATCTAACAAAGGATCTGAATTCTACTATTGCATGTCACTTTCTCTGGGATATGCTTGTATTCGTCGTCTTTCCCATTCATTAGATTTCTTCATTTTTGGCGTAAGGGCTAATAAGCTCAAATGAAGTGAGTGCTCCGTGCGCGCGAATTCGCGGAGACCGGGCCTGTCCTCAAGCCATCTTCTTTGGCAAAGCAAGTAGTTTTTCCTTTGGTGAACTGACAATGCAGAAAGAAAATGGGGTTATTGCTCACGATTACGGTACAAATTGCGTTGACTGCGAGCGCTACAAGACTCTGGGCGATGTCTGCGTAATCGAACATGAAAAGAAATTTCTCTGGGAATACTGCAGGGATTTCGTTCCCAAGGTCGTCATGCCCGATTACAGGGAGCTCATGCGGTCTGTAAGACAAGACCAAGCTCTTGAACGGAAAAAGATCAAGGAGAAAAAAGAACGAGAAAAACGCAAGAAACTAAAAGAAAGGATAGAGCGTGAAGCTTTAAGAAAGAAAGAAAGGCGCGCGAGATTGCGCAGAATCAGAGAGAAGAAAAAACTGAAAGAGCTGAAAATTCAGCAACGCGAGGCAAGAAAGAAGAAGGTCTCGATCCAAACACCGGCCAAGGCAAAGAAAATTGTGACAGAGAATAAGGGCGATGTTTCTTCTTCCTTGCGAGACAAGAATGATCATGTCCGAAAGTCAAAAAAGACGAATAATAATCGCCAGAAGGTCGCTAGGGATTCCAATCGGGCAAAGACCTCCTCCAGCACCCCGGAGCCGCTCACTTCTGGGAACAAGTCGGTTCAGAGCAAGTGAGAATCACATTTCGAAAACTCCGAGAACTGCATCATCTGCAAGTGCAACCGCATACCCTGCTATCGCTCGAATCTCCCTGATTATCAACGACAGAGCAAGCGAAGTCCGATTACTGTATTTCTCAATCAAGGGATAAGCAGATTCGTACAGTTTCCTTACCTGAGCCATTCTATCAATAATCGAGCTTGCCATGGCAAGATCTCTCTTCATAAGTGCATCGAGCGACTGATCCTGCATTTCAATGCAGATCCTGGTCATTTTTTGAAGTATTGATATAATCTGTTCGTCTAGTTTCTTTTCTATTTCAGAGACGTGCTGCGCGATTCTCATTGCATAATACGCCATGCGGCTTAGCTCTCGTATCGCAATTATCTTGATCACGACACTTGAGATGTCTGCGAGCTTCATCTGTTCTCGTATATTCTTACTCTTGGCTGCCTGCAGTGCGAGTCTCATCAAAAGCCGGTATACCTTCGTGCTTTGTTCCCCCCTTTCATACGCATCCTGAGCAAGCGAAAGATCCACTTCAGTAAGCGCCCTTATAGCGTCCTGAAATACCGCCTTTGAGGTTTCTACGAATTTTTCCAGCAAGTTGTTCAGGTCAAATTTCGAAGGATCGATCAGATTTTGCAGAACCAGGCGATTTACAAAATCTTCCGCGATTTCTACGCCAATCAATCCATCTACCGCCTGCCTGACCCAGCGTTTTTGATCAAGGTCGATTTTGGTCTTGGAGTGTATCTCTGTGATAT
>JBOGRL010000110.1:0-7711 GCA_050749505.1 Nitrososphaerales archaeon | reverse complement strand
GGGCAACACGCGGTTACCCGGAGTTGTACACTTTCTGGACGGACTCTGCTTTAACGGGCCTATCTACGACCAATACGGCTGTTATCTCAAGAACGTATTTGCCACATGGCCTCCGTACTTCGGGCCTTCATACGGATATTTTCCTATCTCTGCTAGCAGCATCGCGATCGAAGCACTACCATGGACGCTGCTGCTGATCATCCCTGCACTTCTTGCCACAATCGGCATTACAACTGCTTTAGCGAAGATCAATGCGCTGAAAAATGGAAGCAAGTCAGAGTCGCTGCTCAATCTTATTGGCCGACCTTTATTCGTGATCCCTGCGTTCTGGATAGCGATGCTGATCTTCTGGGCCTATTTCATGAAGCCCGAAATAAGCAACCCTCCTTTCACGGTGGACAGCTCAAGCTCTCTATATGGACGAGTGATCATCAGATATCTCCTGGCATTTTCGTCACTAATGCTGGCGACCTACGGGCAAGTCTACGTTACGTTCAAGCGCGGATTTGATCAAGTTACGAAAAGCGAGTACGTCAGGGCCTCCAAAATGCGAGGGTTGGGGAATAACGTGATCATGCCCCAGTATGTTTTGAGTAATTCGCTGCTTCGATTGCTGTCGTCATCCATTCCGTTGGTAGGCGCCGTAATTTCCGCAGACATTCTTGTGGAAGCCACTTTCGGTTACGGAGGCCTTGGGATGGTCGTCGCAGGCGGGGTCCTGGCTAGGGATTATCCCCTCCTTATGGCATCTCTTTTCTACATTGTGATTCTCGCGATTGGAATTTCGCTCTGTTGCGACCTGATTCGTATGAAACTCGACCCCAGATTGCGACATGGTGAAGAGATGGAACCAGAAGAAGCGGCTGTTCTACAAAATGCGATATGAGAGGCTCGGCATCACAAGTGCGAGTTCAGACAATCAGGTAAAGATCGGTATGAAAACGCTTAATCACGAAGGCGCGTTCCTGCGATTAGCTCTATGCTCTCCCGACCCTGAAGCCATGGCTTTCTATCGATTCTCATGATATTTCTTTCTGCACCTAAACACTCGCCCCGATTATCATGAATATCAGTGCGAGTGTAAGCGTACCAACTGCGTAGCCTGCACCTGCACTCATTTTGCGCGAGAGTGATGCGAGGTCATTTGAATTGCCCCGAGAAGTTGCATCGGATCCCGCAAGTGGAACCTTGGATGATTGTTTCAGAATGACCATGCTTTTTCTAGCGCTCGGTATTACCAAAACAAAGACTACGATGAAGGCAATCAAACCCAAAATCGCACCGATGTCGATGTAAATTGTCCCGAAACTAAATGGCGAGGCTGATCTTGCAGACATTGATGAATAGGCGTAAAGCCCCAAACCAGCCAAAATCGCAATGATGGCACTCGCTTCAAGATATTTGATGTATCTCGGAAGAGCTGAGAGCAGAAACTCGCCCCTTGCGCTCTGAGTTACTCCTTTCAACGCAGGAGAGACAACAGACACAAAAACTGAGCCGCCGCCAAGCCAGGCAACAACTGCCCCTACGTGCAAAATCAATAGAATCGTAAATATTTCATTCGCCAAGAAGCTATATCTCTTTCGCACATTTGAAAAAAAGGGTGACTTATTTGCTCTGCGGTATGGCGTCTTAAGGAGGTTCGCACCTTGCCAGATGGAGAGAAGAGCAATCAATTGACGAACTTTTCGCGTGGAAAAGACCTGGGTTGCGATTTCGAGGCTCAAAGGCGCGTGATCTAAAAGTATGACGGCAGCATGCCAGGCTTCACTGCATCTCAATCTGGCTTAGAGCTCGACAAAGAGCGCAAGCGAGATATTGAAAAGTTTCTCATGGACGACCTGAAGATACCGAAGATCCCCAAAGTTACCGTGCAAGAGGGGTTTGGATTGGTGATCGATTATTCTTTCTTTTTGGAGAACAGAGGAGCGCAGATGTGGAAACAAAATAAGCATTTGAATCCACCTAGGCCACTCCAATTGAAAAGAGCACGATGCGACGTGCATCTCTCGTACGTACGCGAAATCCTAGTTTTGGGGCCAATGCCGATTTCTTTGCAGAGTGGCATGTTTGCTGAAATACAGACAAGTGAACAGGAATTACTACTAAAACGGCTTCAATTTAAGCAAAAAAGAAAGAGAGATGAACAAATATCAAATGTCGCTTCTCGATATGTTTTTACATGGCCAGCAGGCGCGGAGTGAAAAGACAGGAGTAAAAAGGAAGAAGGAGGAGAAAGAAGTAGTAACTCCAGGATGTCTGGAATCAAATATCCTAGATTCAGTGGGAATAGGTCTTGCGCGCTTTGGAGATAGCGTCCCACAAGTTGTTCTTCATAACTTGAAGTGGTTGAATGGGATTGAGCATGAGGAGATTCCTAGCAAGCCTGAAGAATTCGAAAAATGCTTGGATCATATTTTCCGTTCCGGATCAGCGTTCGTTAAGAGAGCGATCATCGAAGAGGTGAAGGCAAAATTTGGCCTAGCGCAAGACTACCCGAGCCTGAAAGACTGTTTCGAATCTGCCGGTATGAAATGTACTGAAAGCCGCGGACCTTCCCAGTAAGTCCTTAACATCCGCAGTCATCACTCAGCTCGAATTAGAGCTAATTCGCCCCTGAACCGCCTAAGAACTAGGAGTTTATCACATAAAGTTCCTGCTGAATAGGTGTAATCCTATGCGAGCTGTTTTTAGGGCATTAATGGAGTCTACTTGGCGCTTAAATTATTTTGTGGTGGTGGTGGTGGTTATTTGACGATAGTCCTTCATCTTTTCGGCCGGAGAGACCAAGAGAGGTTTTGTTTCATGTTCCGGTCGTGGATGCGTTGCACTAGCTATCGTTTGACGCCCCCGCCGCTATAGGCATTCCGACGAAAACCAACAAGCCCTTGACTTCTTGCTTGCACACCAACAGTAGTTTTTTCTACAGCGTATCAACGAGGCTGTAAAGAGTATCCCTCGTCGAGATTTTTGAGCCTGATCGCAAAGGCATTTGCAAACCAGACATGGATAACGGACGTAATATAAGCAACACAGCAAAGAATCTGTGGAAGACATTTGCAAAAAGAGATGCCCGATTATCAGATTTCAGCAGGATCAGACGCGAGATCGGCTGGAAGCCTTCTCCTAACAAGTGGAATCTTATTCATAATTTTCAACACGATAGCGGAGGGAATCTACCCTGACTTCAGCCTCAAGACCAACGCATTGAGCGATCTTGGGGCATTTGGTGCACCAACTCAGTTTCTCTGGGATGGGATGCTCCTATTCAACGGTGTTCTGGGTTTCGCTGGAATGTTTTTCCTCTTCAGGGGTCCGGCCCTGGGCATAGGAAAAAGGAAGCTGACCAGCATTCTCTACTTGTTGCCACCGATCGGTGCAATCATCGTCTCAGTTTTCCCCGAGAACTCCATCCTTCCCGCCATGCATCTACTGGGGGCGTTCATCTCTTTCACCTTCGGCGGGATTTCGGCCATCTATGCATACAGGTTTACAAAATCTCCGTTCAAGTACTTCTCTGTTATTTTGGGCGCAGTTTCGCTCGCAGCTACCCCCTTGCTGGGAAGCGGAACGTCAATTGGTTTCGGATTGGTCGAGCGACTTGTATTGTATCCCTACATAATCTGGAGTATTGCTTTCGCGGGTTACCTGTTGGCTTTATCACCTCTGAGTCAAGCGATGAAAGACCGGAACAGTGGCCTAAAATAACTCTTTTAAGGTTCTGAAAGATCAGTTCGAGATCGACAAGTCAACCCCGAGGCCGTAATTAATTTTTCGAAATAGAGTTTTGAATTTCAGCGTAACCTTAACACATGCAATCCGCTTTCTCTTTACGGTACTATCCAATATCAGATGATAGCATCGTCTCAGTCAAGCCGGAGGGTACGCCGTTGCTGTCTTTGGTCAACACCGGATTATCGAAGCAGAGATTGGAGCTTACCGTAAGCGCGTGCTTTTGCGAGCACGCAGGCGCGTTCTGCGAGAACGTCACGGGAATGTGAGGGAAGATATTCGAGATCTGGCTCGCGCTTACCGACACGTCAAAGTTCGTGAATTTCAATGATGTAGCGCCCGGAATGGGCGTAAAAATCTGGTACACGTCACTGATTGCAAAGTTTGACGGCACCTGGATATTGGTCGAGAATATCTGATCCTGGTTGTGGATTGTCTGGTTCGTATCATACCAGAATACTTGCAGAATGCCCTGGTTGATGAAAAAATCCACGAAGTCACCGGCTATGATTGTCCTGTTGGGCGCTGTGCCCCCCATTCCAGCCTTGATTATGAAGTCAACGTGTTTGGTCAGAACGCCCTTGGTCCACAGGTTGAAGATTGTTTCGTGGCTCAAGTTTGCATTCTCCTGAAAAAATGATTGGACATAGTACCCGTGAGCAGCATCTGAAGCTATGAAACCGACGCGCCACTCTCTCAATCCTTTGGAGTCTGACACCGTGAAATTCGTATTGTACCTGTCTATGATTGTTGCCGTACTGTAGGCTTGGCAGGTTGGCGAAAACAAGTAGTTGGTCATTTCGCTATTTCTCGTGACACCGGTTGAGGCCGAGACATTGATAGCCAAGAGCGGTATCAATAGAACGATGAAGAGAACCGCGAGTACGGGTTTCTGAGACATTGCTGCTAGGGTTCATCAGTATCCGGTTAAGCATGATACCCGGAAAGTTACAGAGAAAAGAAAGAGAAAAATTCCTCTAGAGCTGTTCGTGTTGCCCTTTGTGCAGACGCGTACGACCATTAAAAAACGGCGCTCAGAAAGGCATCTATGCAGTATATGGGGTCGTATGCGGCAAAGTCTTTTTTTTGCTCATTCCAATTTCAATAATTGCCTCAAGCTCAAGAAGCGCTTGTTCAGCTTGCTCAGCTGAAATCTGATTCGTTAACGAAAAATGGAATGGGAACCACTTTAGCATCCACATATCCAAAGCAGAACACTTTGTTAATTCTTGCATGAATACCACGTCCCATATTCACTTGACCATTGCAACAAATAAGCGAAATGAACCACGGAAATAGATCTGTGCTTCAGAAAAAAACTGGCCTCTCTCTCTGATTAGAGAGATGTGGGCATGCTCCAATCCACAGATGTTCAACCCAAAGTTCAGAGGCGCTGAAAAATGCTGATCTGCGGAAACGAAACAAGCGCAAGGCAGGATCTACCTAGAATACTAAAGGAATCTGGATGGGTGGCGCGCAATCATCATTGGTGGAGTAAAAATTGTGAAGCGGTTAGACCCCCTCCTTTGTTCCGCTATGGGTTCGAGCGACGGTCGCAAAAAGCGGTGAGGGGGATTCGATGTTCAAGTTCATTAGTTTACCAAACGGGATAATAAGCCTGGTTCAGAATTCGGTTTGGGTACGCAAGCGCATTGAACTTTCTCGCAAGCAGCCCGAATTGTATTTGTCTATTTGGACTAAATCTTTCGCCCCGAGAATTTTGACATAAAGTTAAAAACTACCAGACTACCCCGCTCCCGTACTTTGTGTTTTGAACCGGGGGTCGTTAACCTTTATTTCTGCAGAATCGAAAGATGAGAACGAAGATATTTCACTTTCGTACTCATTCAAGCCGACCGTCCGAGTCATTAGAGGCAACGCGGACGAAATTCTGAAACTCATCGTAGATTCGGCTGCAAGGGCATCCTCCGACCGGATAGCTCCAGACTCCAACATCGTTGCAGATAGGTTTGGACCCGCGGCCACGATTAAGGTGCTGGGCCCGGTGAAGGAGTTGATGCGGAGGAATCCCAAGTATCAGATACGCTACATCACAGACATCCAGCCGGAAAATATCGCGCCTGTCAGGGAGTTGATGAATGCGGGCTATCAGTTGAGGCACATCGAGGGAATCAGGCCGAACTTCGGGGTGACCCGCAGGGAGTACTTGAATTATTACGCGTCGCTTGAAAAGGGGTACGCGGGCGAGTTGATCATTAGCGATAATCCTGAGCTCGTTGGCGAGATGCAGAACGTCTTCAGCATGCTTTGGGAATCGGGAATCCCCGCCAATGTCAGAATAAATCAGATCGAAGAGCGAATAGACATCGGCGAGACTCGATTGATTCTCGGCACGAAGGAAATTTACGATACCAGCCTGAAACTTGCGCTCGCCGCCGAAGAGGAGGTATTGATGGCGCTAATCGCGCCTAAATCGGTTTTAAGGAAAACTGCATTCTGGGAAGATATTGCAAAGTTGAGCAGGCCGAAGACTCGCTTCAGGTTGCTTCTACCGAACATCTTGGACAAGGAGCGATCGGGCATCGAAGAGATGTTCGGAAGAAGATTCGAGTGGAAGGAGGTCGAGCCCACTGGAATGGGGTTCGCGATCTACGACAGGATCAAAGCGGTGATCATCCAGTATGGCGGCGATGACTCCACTCAGGAGGTGGTCGCTTCAGGGGTTCTCACTACAAACAGGCAGACGGTTCTCGGACTGGTGCAAATGTTTGACGGGTTGTGGAGGCAGAGCGAGATCGTCGAGCGCGAATCAAAGCTCAGAGCTCGCGAGGAGCGCGTGGCTGGGGAAGCCCGGCTTCTGCAAGACATCCTGACTCACGACATCCGAAACTATCAGCAGGTGATTCGTCTCAGCGGAGAATACATCGGACAAGAGTTGAGGGGTAATCAGAATCTCTCCCCGGTTCTCACCAACATGCTACAGGCAATCGAAGGATCAAACGAGTTGTTGCAGAAAGCCATAAAGCTGGGACAAGTGCTTGCCGACCACGATCCGATACTCTACCCCCTCGGCTTGGTAGATTCCATCGAGAGCTCTTTGGAGTTAGTCAAGAAAGCCTACCCCGAGAAGCATTTGTTCGTGAATGACTTTGCTGCGGAGAGCAGAGAAAAGAAAGCGACCGTCAATGTGTTCGCAGATGAGCTGCTCGATGAAGTATTTGCGAACCTCCTTTCGAATTCAGTCAAATACACGGAGGACAGCAATGTCAGACTCACGATAAAGGTTGACGAGCGGATGTTGCCCCAGAACGGAGGCGAAGCAAGACCTTCTTACTGGAGAATCTTGATCACTGATCTGGGCAGAGGAATCCCTGATGAGTTAAAGGCGAACATCTTCGGAAGAAGATATATGAAGAATGCTAGGGGCACAGGCCTCGGTATGTCCATTGTGCACGCGCTCGTCGTTGGACGGTACAATGGGAGAGTCAGCATATCAGATAGGGTGCCCGGGGACCACGCGAAGGGCACTATTATCGAAGTGTGGCTCCCGAAGTAGACAAAACCACACGGAAAATCAGGAAAAGAAAAGAAAAGAATAGTATCTGATATCAGAAAGAAGGAGATTTCTGGGCAAGGCTCCCCTTTGGTAACAAGCCTGTGCAGGGTTTCACAACTGAGTCTCAAGGAAGGTTATGACGCCACCAAAGTCAATCCGAGAGGAGGGCGAGGAATCCAAAGACTGAGACGGTCACCCGCGCCCGATCAAGTTTGACTATTTCTTTGGCCCCTCAGTCGCGATTCTCGCGCCGACAAACTCGATGCCCACAGTCGGTTCATCCCCGACGACCCATGCATCGTGTCCGGGTGGTACTGACGCAACATCTCCCGGCCCGATATCGAATTCGGCCCCGTCCTTCATTTTCACACGGTACTTGCCGGAGATTACGTACTGGATGTGAGGTGCTTCGCACCATTCTGTCTTGACTATCGGCTTGATATCGTTAGACCACTTCCATCC
>JBOGRL010000109.1:0-6305 GCA_050749505.1 Nitrososphaerales archaeon | reverse complement strand
GCTGTTAGCCCCATCCTGTAGGGAGCTGAAAACATCTCAGCGATCTGCCTGTACCCTTCGGAGGCTATGTGGTGGACCTCGTCTGCAATGATGAAGGAGAATTTTGCTCCTATCTCCGGTGCCCTGATGAACGCGGAGTCGTACGTTGAAACTGTGACCGCAGAAAGATTGCTCTCACCGCCCCCAAGAACTCCTGCCTTGATGTTTAGCTCCTTCTCTATCCTCTTCCGCCACTGCTCCAGAAGATCGAGCGTAGGCACTATGATTAGGGCGGGCTCGTTTACCAATTCAATTGCCTTGATCGCGATTACCGTCTTTCCCGCTCCGGTTGGAAGGACTATTGTCCCCCTCTTTCCTGATTTTTCCCAAGAGTTTAGAGCTTTCTTCTGGTAACCTCTAAGCTTGACAGTAGAAATGCACTCAAGATGCGGGCATGGTATCAAATGGCCTGTCAGGTTGTCTTGAAACTCCAGGTCGCTTTCCTTGAAATAATCGAGGATGTCTCGGTAAAAGATAGCCTGAGCCCTGAATGCCCCTATCCTCTCGTCCCAGATCGTGTTCGGGATCCTGTGGCTGCCTCTTACAACTATTGTACCTTTGTCGAAGGAAATGCTCGTTGTTGTAGCAGACAATACCTTCTAGTTCTTTGTTTGTTGAGTTAAGAGTCTTCGTGTCGACTAACCGACATCCATATCTTTACCGGAAACCAATTCCGGTGCGATGCTGCCCAAAACATGCTGTATATGTGGAGCGCCAATCACTACAGAAAATTTGGGTGCGCTCGTCCCCGAGGACGATAACGGGGACAAGGCATATTGCGAAAAGTGCAAAATGAAGGCCGTCGATGATTACGCCGATTGGAAAGACATTCAGAAGCTTCGATGATGTATCAGATGAAATCTAGTAGGGAGACGTTTTCGGGCTCGTCGTTATCAGCGGCTACGGCAATCCCATCCTGCACTATTTTCTTCATCTTGTTTTCCTTGTACAGAGCGCTGTAATAGTAAGCCTCGTCGACGGTGTTTTCTGATAGGAGCACCACCACCCTCCCAGGCATCGTTCTTCCAGTCCTCCCCCTCCGCTGGATTGATCTTATCTCTGAAGGAACAGCCTCGTAGAATACGACAAGGTCGACATCCGGAACGTGAAGACCTTCCTCTCCAATCGAAGAACTGACTAGCACATTGAATTCGCTGGAAGACCGGAACTTTTCAAGGATTTCCTTCTGAACCTTCTGGCTCATCCCCTTGTCTTCTTCGCTTCTCTTCGATTGACCGACGAATCTCTCGCACTTGACTCTCTTGTTCTTTTGAAGCTTTGAAATGATCAGGTCAATCGTGTCCCTGTACTGGGTGAATACTATTATCTTTGAATCTTGTTTTCTTTGAAGCTGCTCCGAGATGATTGATTGAAGTTTTGGTATCTTGGGGTGGTCTTCTATCAGAGATGAAGCGGGAGAAATCACAAGAGAAAGCTTCGAAGCCTCGTTCATTATTCTAGCCCATCTTTCATCCCTGAATAGTGCTTTGGCTGACTTGCCCTGCTCTGGATTGTCCTTCAGTCTACCAAGATACTTTTGCAGAGTGTAGACTCCCTGAGTTTCAAGGAGTTCCATCGCGTGAAGGATTATGACCGCCTGTGCTTGGGCTGTAATGGCACCGAATACCATTCCTCTTTCATCTGTGCCGTAATCCGCACGCTTTAGCCTTGCGAATATCTCTCCTCTCGAACCAAGGAGTGCCTTCTTTGTTACTCTCTGCTCTCCTCTGAAAAAGGTGGGTTTTACGAATCCGCCCTTCTTGAGTCTGACTATCTTTTCATCGTAAAGTGAACGCATATGGTTTCTTAGAACGACGAACTCTGGCGGAAGCCTTAAACCGATTCGTTCAATCTTGGTCTCTTCGACGTACTCCTGGACGTCGACATCTTTCTCGGATCTCGCCTCGACCTTCTTGATGAAGAGGTTGTGATTGACATCGTCCACTCTTTCGATCGAGCCTCCGGGAGATGCAGTTAGCCCTAAAATTAGGGCACCTGGTGACTGGTCCAAGTAAAGTCTTGCCACCTCGACGTATGCGTAGTTTCCGACAGCTCTGTGAGCTTCGTCAAATACGACAAGAACAAAATCCCTGAGCGAAGCACCTCCAACTTCAAGATCGTTTAGAACTGTCTCCGGTGTTGCGAATACAAACTGTAGGTCAGGAGTTTCCCAGACCTCGCTTCTCTCCTCCATATCCGTTTCTCCTGTCAAAAGGACAAAGCGATCTCCGTCAATAAGGAGGGACTTTTCGAAGGTCTCCTTGTGCTGAAGTATGAGAGGTCTTGTTGGCGCCAGAACGAGTATCCTTCCTTTGGGATCGACTTCCCTTAGTCTCGCTTCAGAGACGAGGATTGCAATCAAAGTCTTTCCCAGACCGGTCGGAAGGATCACTAGCGTGTTTGACTTCGAAGCCTGAATAGCAATGTTCGACTGGTAGCTTCGCGGCACTATGGTTGCCTTGAGGAGGACGCTCAAAGACGACCTGCCTCCATGATGGGTTGCTTTTTTCTCATCGCATTTAATTCGCTGCCAGCCCAAGCTTTGATCTTGCCCGACTTGAAACTATTGGCGGTTTCGAGCAAGGATCTCTTCTCCTTTTCGTTATCCAGGTTTTCATAAAGGAATCTGAAAAGAACCAGCCTGGTTTCAGTTTCAACTCCTTTGAGATTGATGACATTCTTGACAAGCACCAGGAGCTCAGTATTTCGACTTTCTCCGATTTCCACGGCAAACCTGCAAAGAGCTTTCAGTCTGGGTTCGTCCGCATAGTACATTACTCTCCTGTCTTTCTTCAGCTCATCGCGAAGTTTTCTCGCGAGCGCCTGAACAATCGAAGAAAAAGGAACATTTCTCTCTTGACACATCACCCTAGCACCATCGTAGTAGAGCAACGTTCGATTTGAAGGAGTTCGCCTTAGAAAAGGCACGAGAGAGAGCTCCGCGAAAATCGCCGTCAAATCAATTGTTTCAAAGCAGGAAAGCCTGCATAACGCTCCTGCGCTCGATTCGTTCCCCTCGGCATCGAGCAACGGGCCAAGATTGCCGACGAGTTGAAACTTTCCTCGATTATCCTTTACAGGCGCTGTGACGCCCATTTCTTTGAGGAAGCCAACCCAGTTATCAACGATGAGGTCCTCCTTCGACAGGAGATCGGTTAGTAGGTTTCTTCCCCTCCCTCGACCACTATCCTTACCGTATTCTTCGTTGATCTTTGCCACCAATCCTTCAAGCAGTGATTTTTTTGCCTGGACACTGGAATCTTTCGTGAAGCTAAGAATCCCTTTCAAATACCCGGGTTTAGTAATCCAGTCAAGATGGTTCTTTCCCTGAGCAACAAGATAAGCCGCTGACTCCACGACGTAGGAAGGTTCTGCATCGCTTCCCCAGTACTCGTAAGTTTTCCTCGGCATCTTTCCCTTGAGATAAGTAACCACTACGTCGAGATAGTTTTCCGCAAGATGCGTTTTTTCGACCTTGCTCACTTCAGGCCTTTGCAAGATCGCTATTACTGCTCGTCCAAGATATGTTGGATTGTACAATCTTTCTTCCAATTCGGAAGCTATTTCATCGAGTGAATACTTCTTGTATCCGTAAATATAGTCTACTTCATCTTTCACAGCAAGTGATGCAATCTTGGATAGTGATGGGTTGGATGCAATCTGTCGTGCGACCCGAGCGACAATATGCGCTTCGCGCCTTTTCTTTCTCACACTGCCGCTCAAATCAAATCCTTTCGTTACTAGCTCGTGGAACCTGATACAAAAACCTCTCCCGTAAGCGGCGTCGCACTTCGATTTTGTCTCCCGATGACTTTTATGTCGTGATCTCTTACTCTCTTTGAGCGATGGATTCTTCTTTCCCTTCGAAGTCTGTTCATTTGTTGTGGATGGATTGGGATGTTGTTGGTGGAAGTGATTCCCATCCGCCCAAAGCTTCCTTCCTGTGCAGAGAATGGGGTATTGGTGACGCCGGCGCCGTCGAAGAAATTCCCGTCAGTCTGCCATTTGAAATTTCTTGTGCCTTTTCTCCGGAGAATTACTGCATCGGAAACTTTGAAGACGATCACATTTCGGTATGCAACAAACCCTTGCAGGATGGATACGAACAGTGCAGCGCATGCAGCTCTTTGGACTCATCGCGGATATGTACAATCTGCAGGGGAGAGTGCGACATGCCGGATCCTCACTGCTCAATTCCGCATGTTGTCTATCTGGCTGCCTATTCTTCGCAGGACGTCAAGGTGGGTGTCTCCACAGCTGAGAGGTTCCACAAGCGTATCGTGGAGCAGGGTGCACTTCTTGCTGTCGCGATAGCCAATGCTTCCAACGGTAAGGTTGCAAGGCTGCTAGAATCGAAAATCCAATCGACGTGCCACATCCCGGACAAGGTGAGCTTGAAAACTAGAATGAGTAGCTTTCGTCCGAATGAGAGCGTTGATTCATTGAAAGATGCGCTGATCGAAGGGCGGAGTAGGGCGCTTTCGTTGCCTGCGTCCGAGGGTATCTCCCACGTCGACTCCGGGGAATTCTACGACCTTCTGACCAATTATAATTCCTCGATTATGAGATTTGGAGATTTCTATCCTCAACAGATTTCACTCAGAGATTTGCCCGTACTGGAAGGTGTCGTCGTATATGTCAAGGGTTACGACCTCCTCCTGAAGATCAGCAATTCATTCTATGTACTACCCTTCAAACAAGCTTTAGGCAAAGTGCTTTCTCCCATGCAGACGAAAGTGGTGCGAAGACAGACCACCTTCTCTGATTACGTACAGCAGCAAGAGGCGTGAAAGAAGTTACATGCTCCCCTCGAATCTATTCAATGCGAAGATCCGCAAAGGAAACGTGAGACCGAATTATCTGGCTTTGGATGGAAATTCTATTGCCCTTGCTAAAGAAATGATAGGAATCTTCGAGCAGAACGTTGGGAAGAAAAGAGCCTTTCTCTCGGCAAGACTCGAAGAGCTTGAAGCTGCAGGAGCGACGGACTATAAGACAATCAGGGGCCTTGCTGCGATTTTGGACAGGAGGTGCACTTACATCGTGGATAGCAAGATTGAACCGATGAACGCACGAACAGTAGTCTTCGAGGAAGCGAGCAAGCGGAGGATTGCAACGGTTCAAGAAAGGGGGCAACTACTATCCGAGTTGAGTGCAACGATGAACCTTCTCCCCGGAGAACTTGAGGAGTCTCTGTTCAAGGATCTTGAAGAAGAGCAGGTACTGACAAGCTTTGAATCCGCGAGCCCTCTGCTCTTTGTACAGTCTTACAACTTGTCGCTTGCGCAGACTGCCCTATTCAAGAGCGTGAGCATGGAGTTCGTCGCCTCGGGCAGCTGGAAAAGGATATTCAGAGACGTCAAGAGGCTTGGGCTAATGTATGGTGTGGAAAAGAGAGAGGCCGGTGGTTACACGGTCTTTCTCGACGGCCCGTTATCCCTTTTCAAGATGACAGAGAGGTACGGCACTTCTCTTGCAAAGCTCCTTCCGGCGATAGTTTCTGGCGAGTCCTGGAGTTTCAAGGCTGATTTAATAGACAGGCGCAAGAACAACAGAATACTCCGCTTCGAGGAAAACAAGGACACTGCACCGGAGTTTGCGAGCCTGTTTGACTACGAAGAAGCCCTATTCGACAGCAGCATAGAAGAAAGATTCGCTTCGAAATTCAACTCCTTGGACTCCGGCTGGGCATTGCGGAGGGAGCCCGAGCCTCTGATTGCGGGAAGACACGTTCTGATACCCGATTTCAGTCTCGAAAAGTACGGTTTCAAGATTTTTATGGAGATCGTTGGGTTTTGGACAAAAGAGTATATTGAGAGAAAGCTTTCCAAGCTTGCTTCGCTCTCTCCGGATGTTCGGATAATTGTCGCTCTGAATGAAAATCTGCGCTGTTCTGAGGCGAAACTCGCAGAAGTCAAGTCAAAGGCGGTGATGCTTCTGACATACTCAAAAGTTGTCCCGACGGAAGTTGTAATCTCTTATCTCAAGACGCTTGAGCAGACGGTCGAAGAAAAACAACTAGAGGAAATCCGGCGTAGCAAGGAATTCACTGATTTCAAAGGCGAGGCTCTCAACTTGGAACAGGTCGCACAAGATCGCAACGTCTCTGTTCAGATATTGAAACGAGCGCTTGCTGACCTGAAAGGTTACAGGATGATAGGAGATTATCTTTTGAGCGAGTCAAAGATTGAAAGCATCCGAAAGAAAGTGCAGCAAGAATTCGGAGCCGCTGAAACCATGGCCCTTAGCGAAGCCTCGCGTGTCAT
>JBOGRL010000108.1:0-3651 GCA_050749505.1 Nitrososphaerales archaeon | reverse complement strand
GAGAAAAGCAATACAACCTTGCTAGAAGTGGCACTAGGGTCGCGACATCTGCAGCTTTAGATGCAAAAAATACAGCCGGAAATCCATGTCTGAATAGAGATCTGACGATTTGATGTGTGCCTCTTCGGATTGAACCCTAGATTATGAAACGAATCTATTGGATAATGTTGTTCTCAGTAGTGATAGTTTTTGGTTCGAATTATACAATAGTTCGTATAGGTATCCTCTACTCGTCACCGCTTGCATTCTCCGTGCTGAGGGTTGCTGGTGCGTGTTTGGTTGCAACGCCATTTTCAGCATATGCTGCTTGGAAAATCCACAAGAAAAATCGCGCCAAACTGGAGAAAGAAGAAAGCTCACCACTTTTGCCCGTCGGCAAGAAAATGTTCGGCATCATAGCTCTCTATGGAACGACTTCCTCAACATTCTTTTTCGGATTTTGGTTCACCGGAGAAGCTTTGACTTCGGCGAGCGTCAGCGCCGTAATTGTCAACACAATACCGCTTTTCACGGTTCTTCTAACTCGTTTTTTCCTTCAAGAAAGAATGAATCGAAAACAGATGCTGGGGCTGGTTTTAGGATTCACGGGAGCCTTCACTGTTGCATCGAACGGCTCGATTTACAACCTGTACGGTGATTGGCGGGGTTTTGCCTTTCTGTTTCTGTCTGCAGCAAGTTCAGCTACGAGCTTGATAATTTATAAACGATCGTTGGCCCATTATGAGCAAAATACGGTTAATGCTCTACAGCTGTTCTTCGCGGCGATAGGGCTGTTCGTCTGGGCTGTTGCCTCTAACCCACATTCTTTCGAAACAATAATCTGGACGAACCAAACGTTTCAAGAGGCAGTTCTCTACAGTGCCCTGACTGCGACCCCTGTAAACCTGATTTGGATGGCTCTGATCAGACAAATGGGCCCAGCGTGGTTTTCAACGTGGCTTTTTCTGAATCCTGTCAGCGCAGTCATTATTAGTTCGCTGGTACTGGGGGAAAGGTTGCTTGAACTTCAATTAGTTGGCATGGCGCTTGTGGTCTTCAGCATCTACCAAATTAACAGGGCGCGACTGATCAACGAAACCGGAGGGGTCGGCAGCGCGGCATCTTATCGGAAGACTCTTCCGGACGGTTAGAAGCCAGGCGCATCCGACCGAATCTTAAGAGTTGCAGCTTTTTGTACCTTCCGAAAACACCTCTCCTCTAACCCGGTCGCACGAATCGCTGTACGCTCTGATTGTGGCTGATACTGCAAGTCAAAAATGTCCATGAGATTCCTTCCGCGAGCGGCTCGAAAATATTGGCGCAGAACATGTGAGTGCCGAGGGTGTGACTTGAACACACGACAGCCCGGTCTTCAGCTTCACCAAGGAACTATTTCTTTCGGGTGCTCTCCCAGGCTGAGCTACCTCGGCAAGGACGGTTATACAAGCCAAAATCGAACTCCGAATTTAAGAGTGTTTGTTGTCAGTGTCGATACTTCAAAAGACCTTTCATCCATCACAAAAAGTAAAGTAAGGGAATTCTACGAACATGTCGGGTAGAGGGTTTCCAAATCACGATCATAATACAGACAAATGACATTTCAGAGAAGCAGCTCGCCGAGATTGCGCTTGCGATCCAGAGCAGGTGGGAAGTGCCCACGTTTGTGAAAATGCACGAGGTCGTCGTGATAGATGAGGACATCGAAGACCGAGCGAGAAAGGAGCTGACCGAGCATTTCGAGCGAGGACTGGAAAGCATACTTGACAATCTTGAGATGACCGGCTCGTTCAGCCTAGCGAAGACGGGCAAGACTAGGTATTCCATTCTGAGGATCCCCGGGTCAAAGCTTCCTCAATGGATGTCAGACATTGAAACGCCAGCGAGAGTACCGGAGGGAGTCTACGAGTGTCCTCATTGCGGCAGGTGGTTCAACACAGACATAGAGCGTTCTCTCCACACGAAGCTACACTACATAATCTAGCGAACTCAGGGGAATCAAGGGGGAGTAAGAGAAATAGTCCAAAGTCGGTTATAGACTACTCGACAAAGAGTGATTGTTGCCGCTTTCCAGCACCTTTTATTGTCAATGAATGGCTCGAAATATTTGAACTCACGACGCAATGAAGTCCAAAGCCACCTTGAGCAAACAGTTTCATTCAACGGAAGATGAAGAATCAAGCGCGGCTGAATATTTCGGAGAAATATGTCAACAAGGAACACGTGCAAAAAAGCGGAATATTTGTGTGAAAGCGAACACCCGCACCTACCGGTTACTCTTTTGAGCCGGGAGAAAAACGACGCTGTTTTTGCGTGGAATGGCACCTATCACCTTCGAATCTTCTTGATTCGCCTCCCTTGAAGATAGCGGGGCGCTATCTTCGACGGGATGCTTTTTTCTGCAACTTTTTTTGATCTTTGTGGGGTTAGAGATTTTCTACATTGGCCTTGAGTTCTGCCAGAGACCTACGACGTTTCCCTCTGTGTCCTTGAAGTACGCGGTGAACCCCATGTCGCCGATTGGCATCTTCTTCTGGAGTGTCTTTCCCCCTAGTTTTTCGATTCGACCAAGTGCTGCGTCAATGTCTTCCACTCCGACTGTTACGACAATGCTCTGGACTGGTCCGCCTCTCTTCGGCATTCCGCCATTGATTCGACCCGGTTCCTTCGGCATGCCCATTTCATTCGACTCTGTAGTTCCAACCATCGAGTACTCAAAGCCGGGCATCGGCTGAACTGACCACCCGAAAGCCTTGCTGTAAAAATCCTCTGCGCGCCTCTGATTATCCGCCGGTATTTCGAAATGTATTACGCTGTCCATAAATTGCGAGCCGTTTCCTCCGATATATAAGAGGGGTAGAAAGAAAAATGCATAGTTCTGGTCGTCTGTGATAAAAAAATTCAAAGATACTACTGGACTAGTAGTAATTCCATTCGGATGCTTGCGAGAGTTTTGAGTATGGAACCAAATTCTCCTTCGCAGAAAGTCAGAATTGAAGAGACATAGTTTCAAAAATCAATTTTTTACCGCAGTAATTCACCAAAGCGATAAAAGTATCAATCAAGGTAAGTAGCTGTGTGTCCCCACCCAAGAGAATTTCAGTAAAACAAATTCTCCGTTTTTAGGATCTTTTGCCCCGAGACTCCGGAGGTTTGTACTTCCAATCGAGGATCTTTCCAACGTCTTCTTCCGTCGGCGTTGGGATCAGTTTCGGCACCTCCTCTTTAGTGAAGAGTCCCTTCGGGCTCAAGTGGAGTCCCTTTTTCTCGGCTTTGATGTTCATGCCGATGGTGTGTCCCTTCGGTCCTGTCGCCCACATGTAAAGCACGCCCCAGTACGCCTCGTCAGTGCAAACAAACAGGTTCACCTGGACTCCCTTGAACCTCAAATTGCAGATGATGTCCCCCACAGTCACGACCGAGCCACCGACCTCTTGCACCCTCTTCTTCAGCTCCGCTTCCCAAGCGAGAACGCTGCCGCCCTTCGGGATTACTGCATAATCGATGTCGTGGATTATCGGTTCCTTCCTTCGCAGGCTCCCGGCGATTTCGACGCGCTCGTAGAGATCCTCGGTCTTACGAAGGAAATCCAGAGCTATCTCCATTCCCACTTTTGAATCAATGTTCTTTTTGAAAGACAACGCGAGGAGCTCGTGGTTTTAATTCAACTGGGAG
>JBOGRL010000107.1:0-3406 GCA_050749505.1 Nitrososphaerales archaeon | reverse complement strand
GAGAGGTTGTCTAACATTGTTAGGCACAATTCGAGCACGATCTGACTTTGAAAACACAAACAACCTTTGTAGACACGGCACTAGTGGCCCTCAATTGCTTCTCTTATCCATATGTTCAGCTGGCTTTTACGATTCTCATTTTTTTGAGCGCATCTTCCAAGAAGCAGTACGACCGAGCAGGAGGAAATGACCATCTTAATACTTCTTGGTTACAATGTATTTTGTAATAGTCAGGATTACTGTGAAATTGTAATACTTACAACTGGGATAATAGGGACAAGAAGAGCACCCCAATGTCTGTCACTGTTTCAGCCAAGATTCCCAAACGTTTGCGGGAAAAGTTGGAGGAAAAGCACGTCAATATCAGTGCAGTTGTGAGACACACTTGAAGAGGGGCTCGAGCGGCGCGAAGAGGAGGAACTCAAAGCCAAGCTTGATGTCCTGAGCCGATCGTTGGCAGGCAAGCTAACTCGCGAAGACATCGTGACAGCTGTAAGATCCTCACGCGATGAAAGGTAATCACAAACAGGTTCTCGGATGCGAAAACAATGTGAGAGGATTATTTGACGCAAGCGCCATAATGAACCTTTGTCGCCAACGAAGCTTCTAGGGCTGCTACCGCGAAGAGAGGAGCCAAAGGTGTTCCTTGTTACGCGTAGCGAGGAGTTTCACCCAATTCCACAGCGATGCAAGAGATTATCGGATCAAAATCTCCGATTTGATTTTTCTTCAATATCTCGTTGTTTGCGAGCTCGCCGTATTTGCGGCTGGCTCCATCGTTAAGCTTGCGTACTCGAAGAGCGAATACTACACCATTCACTTTTGGGTATCCTTAGATCCATACATACCAATGCAAAGTTCGCAAAGATTCATAATCATCGTGAAGATAACAGCGACCAAAACTGAAGTATCTAGACAAACCATCTCTGTTGAAAACCCAACTGCCCAGCCTGAAATGGTTTTACGGCTTGACTCTACGAAGTTTGGCTTTCCGCGTTCTCTTCATCGCCGACTCTACGCTTCTCGCAAGGTCTTCATTCGGAGGCCAGCTTTCGACAAGTTTGAGAAGTGAAGCTGCTTTCCCTCTATCAGAAGTGACTTGAAGTATGACATCTGTGAAGGATTAGTTCTCCCTTTTTCTCGTTGCGAGGGCGCTATAAGCCTCTTCAGATATCGTAATAGTCCTGTGGGCCAATGCTCTGTCAGTGTATGTAGATTGATCGTGTTAGGTATTATACCAAAAACTTGAATGGAATTGCTTCCTTTTGCAAAAAGATTTTCTTTTCAAGAACGCCAACTAGGATAGCTTGAGCGCATCTCTTCAACGCGCTTTATCCAATCTGGCAGATGTGCCTTGTTGAGATGTGCTTCCAGCCTATCGAGAAACGCGTGCGTACCCGGAGCAAATCCCATGGAAGTTTGACGAGTCAGGTTGCGATGGGTCAGCTTTAGCAGCGTTTCGCCGTTTCCTTCGCGCACCAGTTCCCACCGGATTACGGTACGCTCTCCTTTTGGGAGTTCGCGGCGCGGCTCGACGTTCCATTCATGTTCGAGTACGTGCGGTGGGTCCCAGACTAGAATTTTCCCTGTGACGTGTAACTGTGAGATTCCGGCGATAAAGTCAATACTTCCCCCGACTCTTCCGTCTATCTGGGCTTTGGTCATGTACCACTGCGCGAGCTGGCCGGGTTCGGTAATCGCTTCCCACACGGCTTCGGGCGGGTGAGGCAGGCGCCTCTCGAATCTGAGTGTCGCGTACTCGCCCTCTACAATTACGTTGCCCAATTGAGATGTGCTTGTCATCGTTTCTTGTTCACAACCACATGCTTGAATGCCTTTTTGTCCAGGTGATGTTCTAGCGCGTCCAACTTGTCGGTCCAAAACTGCTGGTATTTTGAGATCCAGTCGTGCAGTTCGCGGAGACCGTCAGGTTTCAGGGAGTAAATTCGCTGCTGGGCGTCGACCGTCACTCTGACCAGATCTGCTTCGCGCAGCACGCGAAGGTGTCTTGATACCCCTGGCTGAGAGAGGTTTGAGAACTCTGAAACGATTTCTCCTGCTGAACGTGGCCTTGCTGCGAGGAGATCTAGCATTGCGCGCCTGTTGGGATCGGCAACGGCTGAAAATACGCTTACTGTGCTCATGCTAATCTCGACTAGGAAATCTGATCATGCGTTGGACTGCTGAGGGGATTATTTTCTAGCCACGCTCGCGAGTCTGACTTCCACTCGCCAGCCACCTGATTTGTGGCGACGTTGAACCGATTCCAGACATTGATCGCGGCGATCGCGATGATCAGGGAAGCAGGCGCCCGCTCGTCATAGTGCCATGCGGCCTCTTCCCAGATCTCGTCTGATACCGGATCAGGCCTATCGCTGAGCCGGGTAACTGACTCTGCGAGCGCCAGCGCGGCGCGCTCGGCGTCGGTGAAGTATGGTGCATCCCTCCAGGCGGCCACTGTGAAGAGGCGCTCGTCAGATTCGCCCGTTTTCTTCATCAACCGAGAGTGCATGTCAACGCACACGCTGCACCCATTGATCTGGCTCGCGCGAAACTGAGCCAGGGCAATCGTCCTGGATGGTACGCCTTTTTCCCCGGAGCTAAGGGCCTGGAGCGCCTGCACTGCGTCGGGGACGATTGTTGCTATGTTTCTAATCCTTGGTTGCGTTGGTACTCACCATGTTTTGCGCGGCGGCTCTAGTAGAGAGAAATTGTTTCCATCCGGGTCGCTGAACGTGGCTACTAGTCCCCAGGGATATTTGGCCGGCTCTTGCTCGTTGAACTTTACGCCGCGTGACTTGAGCTCCTCGAAATCTTTGCGGCAGTCACTGGTCCTAAACGTCCAAGCGGGACTGCTGCCCGGCTGCCAGCGATTTTGGGGTGCCCTTGAGTCGTTGGTATACGACCCTGCTTGGAATAAGCTCATCTCGAGCTCCTGCCCCTTCGGCGCAACTGTCACCCACCTTGCATTTCCCGGAGGCGTAAGGTCGGTTCGCTTTTCAAAACCGAGCACTCTCGTGTAAAAGTCAAGGGCTTTGGCCTGGTCTTTCACAACTATGATTACTGTTGCTAGTTTTTCTATCATGGGTGTGTAGTATAACATGATGATTATATAAGCCTATAATGATATATTTGCTCAAAGAGAAAAGGCTACATTCGATAACATCTATGTGAACATGAGGATCCTAGAGCTACGGCGCTGTCGGTCGTTCCATGCCACTTCAATCTATAGTTCCACCCATGTCCACCAGCATGGTTCTTGGTTCTGGGAGGTAACCAGAAAGAGCTGGAGAGATCGGAAGGACCGGACAGAAATCATTCTGACGATCTCTTTCCGCGCAGGAGCCATGGTACAAAACGCAGATTCAAACATATCTTGAACTGGATAAACGTGCTGGCTCTACAC
>JBOGRL010000106.1:0-5373 GCA_050749505.1 Nitrososphaerales archaeon | reverse complement strand
GGACAGTTACCGACGCGTCCAGTGCCCTAAATCTTTTGCTCTCAAGAAAACAAATTGCATCCGTTGGATTGTCTGCAGACATTTTGCGCGAAATTTCCAAGGGATTCGAGTTGGCAAGGGCAGACCGTGTGCTCAGGAAGGCGAACAAGGAGAAATCTGATTGGATCGCAAGTGAAATAACTACTATCGTCGCGGAGGAATAAAGCGGAAACAAATGATAGCTCAGCCGCAACCTCTTGAGGGCGTTACTTTGGCTCCTTCTGATCTCAACAAAGCAGAACACGGAGCTTTGATTTGCTATCCTGGCAATGATCTCAAGAGCTTTCGTTCGCGAATAAACCAACTTGAGAAGATGGGTGTTGAACATCTAATCTTCGAAGGGAGTTCGAAAGTCGGCAAGTACGGGATAATAGGGAAGGGCTGCGTCAGCACGGTGGTCAAGGCAAAGCTAGATGGGTATGAAAGCATCGTCGCTTTGAAGATCAGGCGGGTTGATGCGAATAGGCCCGACATGAAGCATGATTTCGAGCTGCAAAAGTTTGCAAATTCGTTTGGAGTCGGCCCGCGGGCAATTTCGCGCTCCAGAGATCTGTTCGCGATGGAGTACATAGACTCAGTCAAGCTCGGAAAGTGGTGTGAAACTCTGAAAACAAGGACTCCGAAAAGATACACGAGAGCGCTGATCAGTGACGCGTTTGAGCAGTGTTATCTCCTGGACGTAAATGGACTAGATCACGGCGAGCTCAGCAACCCGACCAAGCATGTGTTGATCAGGAACTCGCTGGCTCAAAATGAACCCAAAACTTCGATAATAGATTACGAGTCTGCGAGCGTGGAAAGACGAGTCTCGAACCTGACAGCTGTCGCGCAGTTTTTCTTTCTTGGAGGATGGCAGAGCTTGAAGGTCAGGAAGATCCTCGGAATGCCTTTGAAAGGAAATTTCACCGGGAAGTTGATACGATTGCTTCGGACGTACAAAGCAAACCCCAGCAGGGAATCGTTTGAGGATCTGCTATCGCTAGCCGATCTGCTGACAAAGCATTAAAACCCAATGGGCGGAAAAAGAAAGCCGAACGTCTTCTGGGGTCGTCGTCCAGCTTGGTTTAGGATCTTCGAGGAGAAATTCAAGGGAGCTAAAGTACCACCCTGGGGAGCTGGTA
The DNA here is from genome assembly GCA_050749505.1 of Nitrososphaerales archaeon. Taxonomy (GTDB): domain Archaea; phylum Thermoproteota; class Nitrososphaeria; order Nitrososphaerales; family CADDZS01; genus DATLTL01. Next base: position 4,213 of record JBOGRL010000106.1, on the reverse strand, counting down.
AGTCTGATTGTTTGGCTTACCGGTGACACACGGAACGGTGGCGAAGCACTTTGCCGTGCTCCACAAATCGCCGGTTCAAATCCGGCCGACCCCACCATTTTAGCACACACTTCATTGCATCGTCTCTCTTTCTTGTGTGTATGTTTGCTTGCTTGAATGCCCTAATGAATGTATGAATGATTCTATGAGCATGAATGCCGATATGTATATGCACACGCCCTAAATAGAAAGGGAAGAGAATGTGTTGGAAATTGCGCCCTAAGTTACTAAAGACTCAGGCTTCTGGTAGCTTGTTCCATTGGTCAGACAGAACTTGCGGGAATTTCTTCCAACGACGAATCGAAGACATTGGAATATTAGTCTCACCGATTTGTTGCATAGTTACGTACTGTTGAACCTTGTCAGATCCCAATGCAAACACCTCCTTGACATAGTAGGTTTTCCTCAGAGCAACAGAATCACCAGATGTACGAATAACTATTCCGCCAACAATCCCTTCACCATTCAGATAGATCAAGACCTTTTCTTTCAGTGGAAAATTCGGCTTTGCAAAAAGTCCTAGGTACTGAGCAAGTACCGAAAATGCCAACAGTACGAGAGTGGCTATGCCGATGATGAAACCCCAGAAAACATAGTCAATTATCATAATGTAGCGATTCATTCCTCAAACGAAATATTGCTTAGTCTTTCCGTAGAGTCTAACCGAGCCTCTTTCAAGTAATCTCCGTCTCTGATAGAATAGAGTGCTCTTGTTCATTCCTAGCTCTCTGAAAGACTTTGTTAGAACTAGCTGCTTTACACGATCTTGCTCAAAAACGTCTTTAACCTGAATTGGTTTGAGAGCAAAATCCAGGGTCTTCTTATCTCCGAGAAGGAATTTTGCGAATATTCGAGCGTTGAATAACAGCTCTTCTCATGTTAGGTTCAGTTTTATCTTTTCGATCAGGACGCTTATTGTTTCAGGTTCGAGCACGACTTCATAGCCGTCCGTAAGATAGTGCGTCCTCTTTGATTTCTTCAGCTGTTCCAGTGTTAGAAGTACCGAATAGTCGATGTTTGATCTCCAGAGCTCCATTAAATCATACACGAGACCGTAATTTTGCTCTCCCCGTCCATTGCACTTCTTCAGTCTCGTAATCCTTCACTCGCATTCTAAAGATTAGAACGCGCTCGCGGACTTTCAGACAATCTTGTCGGTTGCTATCAGATACTGTTTTGCGCTCGAAGATTTTGCAAACGTGCTAATTGCCAACCGCGCTCTCTTACCAGTCCATCGTCTATATTTCCAGAATGTGCGGCCACCGCCCTAATTCCGTACAGTGCGGCGCCAAGAGCATGTGTTGCAACGTGCGCGGTTCCTACGGCCTGACCTGCCGTATGCGCTGCAAAGACGGCGTCTGCCTGTTTCCTTCCCTTTGCGGCTGCATGCGCTCCTAGCGAAGCACTGCGTATCGTCATCATGTGGAACTCTCCAGTCTTTATCCATTCGTACAGAGTTTCGATTGCCTTCCTGGGCCTCTTGTCCTCTGGATATCTTGCTTCAAAATATGGGAGCACGTGCTGACCGCATTCACCTGCCCACAAAGCTAGTACCTTCTGATATTGTTTGAATGCCTGGTGGTCTATGCGCTCAGTAAACGGCAAGTCGAGAATCTCTGAAACCGATTGTCGAAATTCGCACAAGAGAGCGAAAGATCTTATCTTTTCCTTTTTTGTGCGTTCCATAATCCTAGCTCTCTTCGCACATTCGACCCTTTCGAGATGCCATCATTTTCTGATTTGCACTCAACCCCAAGTAAAATGAACCTATCTTCGCGGCAATATCTACCGGGGATGCTCTAGATTACCACAGTCAAACTCGGTCGGGTAAACCTTGAGACCACACCTATCTGGGTACCTCATGAAGCACGCATAGCATTTGACACTAGGTCCTTGCGTGATAGCCTTGATTTGCAAAGGAGAAAACAAGCAGCATGCAAAAAATACAAGGTTACAAGAATGCATAGTGCGTGTCAAGCAAATTTTACTACGTTTTGAATGGAAATAACGGAGTAATCTTTGTTGCGAAGAGGATTGATTGGCTACTTCGAATCTCTCTCTATTCTTATAAACAACAAGTGGAACCTAATCGAGTATGTTATCCAAAGCAGGATTCGCAACACTCACTCCAGTCCGCAACATGGACAGAGCGATCAAGTACTACACGAAAACGCTGGGTGGAAAGCTACAGATGCGGGCGGAGGGAGATATGAAAGACATGTGGGCATCAGTAAAGATAGGGAAAGAGGAATTTTGGCTAGTACGTCCCGGATCTAGTGCGAAAAAGCCAGACCTAGCGTTCAGCACCTTCGTTGTGAAGGACATCAAAGCCGAAGTGAACGAGCTGAAGAAACGCGGCGCCAAGTTCGAACGTGCAGAGAAGATGAAATGGACTACGAAGATAGACGGTCCTATCACCTACGATCCTGTTGGAGCTACAGCCTTCTTGAAAGACCCGGAAGGAAACTTGTTGATGGTGTTTCAGAGTCTAACATAGAAATCTGATGCGAGCCGGTTTCACCTCGGGAACTCGTTCCAGAATTCCCTTTGAGCCGTCTCTTAGGATATCACCCTCCAAAAAAAGAGGGAGAGATTCAACATTCCAGCTTGTCGAATTCTCCTCATTATGACGCTGCCGCTATCGCAGGTGCTGCCTTGAGAGATGAGACCAAGAATCTGTCCAAAGAGTCGACCCAAGTCAAGAGACCGCATCAAACTTTTGAGTACTGAATCGCTCCGCTTCTCTTGTCAAATATCGAAGGAATATTTTCAGACTTTGGATCTGCGCTCGATTAAACCATTGCGTACGGCAATCCTCTTGACGATATTGCTGCGTGATTTTTATTATTATTATCTTGTTCTTTGCTTTCTTCAATTTGAGAAAAGCTTAGAGCGCAGGTAAAAAGAAAGTTTAGAGGAAAGTTGTCTTTCAGATCTCTAGTAGCTATCGACATGGTGAAAACCGACCCGTCTTTTTAGATTTTGAGGAGGTCTTGAAACGAATGAGCATTGATTTTGACCCTGAAGTCTTGGGAAGTGTTTTCAAAGATCTTAGCTCTTTCGGCGTTGGCATCTCTGACATTGTTTCGTGTTACCCTGACCATGAAGAAAAGTTGAAGCACGAAGACTACAAGAGTGAGTCAGATTGACTAGAGAAGAGAATTGAGACGTTTCTTCGGAAAAGTTGCCTTCAATCTTGTCGAAGAAAGCGATTATTGCGAACCAACGGTCCGCTTTGGACTCGACGGCAACTTTCAAAGAGCGGCAAAAAATCTTATCAAGTCTGCTAAGAAAAAACAGCTTCAACAGAAGCAAAAAGATGATTCTGATTTGTTCTTATAGCGAATATTGCAAGTAATTTCGCTTTGCTAGCTCGATGGTCTTGATTAAATCGAGGCCGCCTTCTCTGATTTCAAATGTTTCCCTAATCTGACTGATAATAGCCTTTTCAGGAATCCGGAAACCATCTTCTCCAAGAATCTCCCTGAGATGATTAACCACTTCCAGAGGTTTTTGTAAAAATTCTTTTTTCGGGAGGCGGAATTTTTCACTAATTGCAAAGTAAAGAGTCTGAACTACATCCTCGCCAAGCATGGAAGTCAATGCTGTGTCCATGCAATCGAACAACGATGGATTGAAACCCACTTCGTGAGGTATTGGCGTTTTGTAGTCTCCACCGACCTAAATGGGTAGATGGGTGCGTAAAAATGTTCTTCCCCTTTATCGTTGACAAGAAGCGCTTTCTATGTCTTCCAGTTGTCTTGACCTTCAACATTGATTCCTATTTTCCACTTTTTCGAAACTTTCCAGCGTCTGCATATACATAAGCAAAGAGCTAGATACTCGCTCAGAGTCAATCAGTCACAGGGACAAACACATACAAACAAGAATAAATGTGAAAGAGGGCTCCGCAATTTTAGGCCCCCTTTTCTATCTCTTCTCTTGCTGTCTCTCAAGCTCTCGCATTGAATAACATACACCAGGATATGAGAAAATTATGAAAAGAGGATCAATTTTTTTCGGTTCGATTGGTATGATGTTCTTTTTGAAACATTATCCTTCCAAATTGTTGCACTTGGCGATCAGTTAATTGGGCTCTCATGGGCGCAGGAGTACGGCCTGAACTCACACAGGAGTATTACAGACCTCCGCATAATTTCGTAAGCAGAGTTAA
>JBOGRL010000105.1:0-3516 GCA_050749505.1 Nitrososphaerales archaeon | reverse complement strand
TCTGTTATCCTGAAATTAGTATACCCTCTGGTCAACAGCATACGAGCAAGGTGGATATGGAATAGGGGCAAGGGATACTTCGTCTATGGGAAACTAGATCCCATCAAGGTCGCATGGATCATACGCGAGAAAGAGAAGCACCTCCTGACTACAGTGGAAATAGCGGGGCGGATGGGTGTCTCTGCCATATGGGTGAAGAAGCTCTGGAGAAGATATCGGGTTGACAATCACTCCGAGACGCTTCCTCTGCTCAAAAAGCCAGGTCGAAAGGTAGTTGAGCCCACCGAGGATGAAATAGATCTCATCAGAGAAGCATTCAAGAAATACGATGGACTCAACGCACTAACGCTTGAGAGGGTGATTGAGTTTGAATATCAGAAACACATTCCACACAACCGCATCCACAGAGTATTGAGGGGCCTTGGTCTTGCTTTGAACGAGCCGAGAAAACACGTGAGGAAGAAGTGGATCAGATATGAAAGAGAACATTCCAACTCACTCTGGCACACCGATTGGAAGTATCTTGAGGGGCAGGGTTGGTTCACTGCGTATCTTGATGATGCATCGAGATATGTCGTTTCATACGCATTGTTCCCCGAAGCCACTTCACTTCATTCTGTTGAGGTCCTTGATGCAGCGATCGCAAAGCATGGGAAGCCAGCAAGCATCCTAACCGACAGAGGGACTCAATTCTACGCGACAGAATCTGAGGAAAGGGAGAAGGGACTGACCGAATTTGAAAAGCATCTCATCTCACTTGAGATCAGGCAGATCCTCGGAAGAGTGCGGCATCCTCAGACCAATGGAAAAATCGAGAGGTTCTTTCGGACGGTCGGGGACAAGCTTCCGAGATTTGGCAACAACATCGATGCGTTGATGGAGTGGTACAACATGAGGAGGCCTCACATGTCCTTGAATTTAGATGTCATTGAGACGCCCTACAAAGCGTACTTGAGGAAGATGCCTCCAGTGGAAGAGAAATTCATCGTGGATGACAAATCAGGGGAGATATATCATGCCGAAAAGAAGTAGAAAGAGCAAAAGGTATACTGATTCCGGGAAACTACAGGGATCAATATTTTCGTAAAAACTCATATTAGCGCCAGACGCACTTCTAGCATATGATCTCTAGATGAAGTCTGAAGTAACTCGTGCTGGGTCAAAGACGTTTGATTTCGTTCACATACCAGAATTGCCACCAAAGCCCAGAGAAACAGGAGTAATCGAAATAAGAGGGCCGTATTACTCTTCCGTCACGCGCGCACAATTGCGAGGTCTTCTCGAGGATTGGGGAGAATACTTTGACGGATTCAAATTTGCCGGCGGTTCAATGAGACTTCTTTCGAATGAGGCCACGAAAGATATCATCCGCATGTGCCATGATTACGGCGTATACGTCTCAACCGGAGGATTTGTCGAACGCGTTCTGGTCGAAGGCCAGGATATTGTTGACAAATACCTAGAGGAATGCAAGTCTCTTGAATTTGACGTGGTTGAAGTTTCTAGCGGCCTAGCTTCCATAAAACTCGAGGATAAAGTTGCGATTGTGAAACAGGTTCAGAAACTCGGAATGAAGGCCAAGCCTGAGATTTCAATGATGATTGGGGCTGGAGCTGGTACTCACATTGCCGGGTACGAGGAAAAAATGAAGATGAGGAGCCTTGAAGACGTAATAAAAGAAACCGAAGCTCACATTTCTGCGGGTGCTCACGTCCTCATGTTAGAATCTGAAGGACTCACCGAGGATCTGCCACCAGAAAACTGGAGAAAGGACGTCATAACAAAACTAGTTGAAAAGTTCGGATACAAGAGATGGATGTTTGAAGCTTCAGATCCACAGGTTTTCAAGTGGTATCTCAAGACATTCAGCAAAGACGTCAATCTATTCATAGATCACTCTCAGATTGTAGAGTTTACTGCCTGGCGGTTGGGATTATGGGGAGATAGCGACATCTGGAAGGAAAAGGAGCTCAGATACTCAGAGCGGTAGCCTTGTGATCCAAAACCTGCATCATTCAACGATTGCAAGACCAGCTACAAGACTGGATACGTCATTTGCTTTCTCCAAGTTCCATAACCTGTTTAGGACTCTATCGCTTCGGCTTTGATCAAAATACCGTTTGACTAGACTTCTAAACTTGTTTTCGATGTCTTCCTTACTCATCGGGTTCTTTGGATGCCCCTTGTGATAATCAACCTGTTCTGATATTGTTTCACCGGTAGAGAGCTTAACGGTAACTCTGTTGGGAACTGCTTCGGGATACATCTTGGTTAGTTCTTTGTCTTCTTTCACGGTGGTTTTCTTGAGCAAAGCTTGGATTCGAGGATCTTTCATTTTCTTTGGTGAGTAAGTGGTGTTATCTATTTTTCCTTCCAGCAGGGCCATGCCAACAATGTACGGAAGGCTGTGATCAGCAGTCTCCTTGTTCGTGGGGTTCCATTTTGCCTGATCATTGCCCAAGATTGTGTAGCCAGCTTCGTGCGAATCAATTTCTATCGAATCTATCTTGCTCAGGTCTTCGATTTTCTTCCGTACTTCAAGAGCCGCCCATATTGAAGTCTGTGAATGAATCTCCGCTGGAAAATATTTGAGATATGTTTCATCAATTCTGAAACTTCCCTTCCTTCCACCAAAATCATCGATATTTAGATCGAACCTTCCAGACACCTGATTGAAGAAACCCATCTCACCTTCAAAAATCGGAGACGGGCCTGTCATACCGCTTCTAGCGAGCACCGCTGAAAAAACACCGTTCCTTGCGGCGTTTGAAAATGAGCATCCCTTCCACATAGATAATTCGCCTGCCCTTACCTGTCTCATTGCGATGTGTGAATTTAGGGCGATGTTGACAGCTTGAGTGATTTTTTCTTGGTTTTGCCGCATTAATATTCCAGAAGCTATTGCACTCGAAACCAGTCCATAACAGACGTGATCCCATCCTCTATGCCTAAGGTCTGCTGCATCACACAGCCTGCACTGGATCTCATACGCGAGAATTACCGAGAGGAGGAGATCCCTGCCACTTGCCTTTTCGGAACTTGCTACTGAAATGCACTCCCCTATGTTATCACTCGGGTGAGCGGGTTCTTTGGACAGGTATGTATCGTTGAAATCGAAGTACCGAACCATCAATCCGTTTACGAATGTAGCGATGTCCGGAGGAGCTCTCTTCCTTGTCCCCAAGATAAGAGAACCATTTGAAACCCTGATATTGTATGCCAGTTTTCTAGCAATGACAACGGGTTCAGCATTAAATGCTCCTATTGCGCAGCCTACTCCGTCGATAATTCTCTTTTTTGTTTCCTGAATCGTTTCTGGCGGGATGTCATCATACTTTATCGAGCTAGCATATTCAGCTAGTTTCTGGGCAAGATTCACCAAAAATCACGCGTCGTTATCCGTCTGTCTCTAAAGGTGTTCAAATAGACTTCTATTCAGCCTTATTTTAGTCCGAAAGACTTGCGCATCAACATTAGCCAATCACTTAGCTCACTCGTCCACTTCCTTCTTGAGGA
>JBOGRL010000104.1:0-8514 GCA_050749505.1 Nitrososphaerales archaeon | reverse complement strand
CCTTTTGATCTCACCTTCTCTGCAATTTTCAGAGTTTCAGTATAATGGGAATTTCCCCCATCGATGATGGTGTCCCCGCTTGAAAGTCTATCAACCAGATCATCGACCGTATGCTTGGTGGTGTCCCCTGCGGGCAACATTACCCAAACGGGTCTCGGCGGTTTCAGCAATTTCGCCATTTCATTGAGCGAAGAAACAGCTAAAATGCCCTCCTCTTCTTTTGCAAGAGCATACGCCTTCTCTTCGGTTCTATTATGCACGATTACGTTATGCCCGCTCCGGGCGAGTCTTTTTGCCATGTTGGAGCCCATTCGCCCCAATCCTACTATGCCTATTTCCATTTCACTAATTCACCAACTTACCGTAATAACTCGTGTATCGCTCCAACCTCTGCATCCGTGGCTTCACTTGCCAGTTCCCCTAGTCGCAGGGGATCTGATGAGAGCATTGACGCCCCAATCAAGATCAAGATTTTTCTCCGCCGGCGCCGTCGCTACTACTAGTGCTCTGAAGAGTCTTGGACACCGTGAGGGACTCTCTCAGGTAATTTAGGCCTGTGTCTACGTCTCCCAGATGAATGCGAATGACGCTCCTTCTCTGTTCCTCCAACGCTTTGCGATCGCCAAGTGCTTCCGCTGCTTTGACGACGCCGAATGTCAGAGAGGATCTCGATGTCCCGGGTTCATCAGGAATTGGGATATCAGTTTCCAGATTTTCAGCACAGGTAAATTGCACAAACAGTCCCAATCCAGCATCTCCCTTGTGGAGTTGTCCGGTGGAGTGAAGGAAGCGAGGTCCATAGCCAAGTGTGGTTGCGAGTTTGAAATTGTCGCGGAGGCGAGTTCGGATCTCCTGAAGCGCTCTCTCGGTTTCCGGATTCTGTTGTAGATATGCTTGCAGCGAGATATACGAACCATTTCTCTTGTTCGCTCCAACAAATTCCACCAATGCTCTGACGGGATCCTTTGCTTCCACGTTGTGCCCAAATATGCTTAGACCCCGGGCCCCCGTAAGCGCTGGAACCTCCGGCGGGAATGTTCCTTTTTCCAAATATGTCGAAACCATTCTCCTTGCAAGTTCCTTAGCAGATTCGACATTAGGTTGATCGAACGGGTTGATGCCGAGAATATGACCAGCAACAGAGGTTGCAAACTCCCACTGGAAGAATTGCTTCCCGATCTCGTACGGGTCCCGTACGCGGAGTCTGACAACTGGGAAACCTAGCGATTCAAGCCGAGCCAGTTCATTTTCATAAGAGCGATCGTCCCCAAGCCGGATGTAGACAAAGAGACGATCATTCTCATAGAAATGTGGAGAGCCCAACTCTTCACCGACAACCGGCAAAATTCCCCTGCCTTCCTTACCCGTACTTTCAGCGATGAGCTGCTCTATCCAATCACAGAGGCTTTCGACCCCTGGCGATGCAACGAATGTAAGTTTGTCTCTGCCGCGTACCGCAAGTTCGCCGATGATTGTACCCAGCCACGCGCCAGGATTATCCTTTATGTTGACGCATGATTCGCAAGAGGAGGACATTGTCAGGGCATTGTCGAGCAGTCGTCGTACATCCACTCCAATTAGAGCAGCAGGGACGAGCCCGAAGTAAGAGAGTGCTGAATAGCGACCGCCTATGTTGGGGTCGTTCAAGAATTTGCCGCGAAATGAGTACCTGATCGCAATCGATTCAACCTCGCTTCCAGGGTCGGTTATCGCGACAAAGTGCTGCCCCACTTCATATTTCTCATTGCTGTCTTCATTTTTTGGCTCGGTTCCGGTTTCGCCTTGGTGCGGTCGTCTTTCTGTCCCCTTGCCAGCACGCAAATGCTCGAGCTCTTTGTTGTAGAAGAATTTGAAGAGAGAAAGTGTTTCGATCGTCTTGCCTGATTTTGTGGACACGATGAAGAGAGTCTTTGCCAGGTCTAGGCCTTTCAGGTGTGATTCAATTGTTGCGGGATCTGTGCTGTCTAGCACTGAAAGTCCGAGAAAGCCTTCGCTCGTTCCGAATGTTCTAGTAAATACCTCAGGAGCTAGGCTCGAACCACCCATCCCAAGCAACAACGCTTGCGTGTAGCCTGAAGCTCGTACGCCATCAACCAGATCTTCAATGCGGTGTGCATTTTCCTCCATGGCTTCAGGTGCCCTAAGCCAGCCGAGGCGATTGGATATTTCGCTAGGATCTGACTTCCAAACGGTATGGTCTTGATTCCATATTCTGCGAACAATAAATTCTGATGAGATCTGGTTTAGAGCAGAGTCGATTTGTGTTAGATAGGAGACTGGTCTAATTATGGGTTCGAGATACGGCTCAGAAAGGAACCTCTCGCGTTTCTGAGAGATCTTGCCGAACAGGGAGTCAATCGATTTCGAGAATTTCTGGACTGCTTCTTCCTCAAGCTGCTCTGTAATTTCTCCTAGGTCTATGTCAAGCTCAGATAGACGTTTTAGCTGCTCCCTTGCCTCGTCTAGGCCGCTTTGAATTGTATTCTGCGCGCGTCCATGATCCAAGAGCGCTTGTATCGTGGCCGGGGGTAAAGTGTTTACGGTCTCAGGGCCAACCAAGTTGTCGACGTAAAGAGTATCGGGATATTCGGGATTTTTTGTGCTCGTGCTTCCCCAGAGAATGCGCTGAACTTTCGCCCCCTGTGACTTTAATTTCTCCCATCTGGGCACGCCGAAAATCTCACCGAATCTCGCGTAGGCGACCTTTGCATTCGCAATTCCAATCTTTCCCTTTAGTTCTCGAGGCCGCCCCTTCTCTTTCTTCTCATCAAGGGCCTTATCCACAGAAGTATCAACTCTGCTCACGAAAAAAGATGCTACGGATGCAACCTGACTCAAGTTTCCCCCAGATTCTGCAAATTTTTCCAATCCAGAAAGATACGCTTCGGCAGCTGCTTCGTACTGCTCTAAAGAGAAAATCAGTGTAACGTTGACATTGATGCCTTCGCTAGTCAAAGATTTGATGGCTGGGAAACCAGCTTGAGTCGCAGGTATTTTGATCATCACATTTGGGCGGTCCAGCGACCTGAAGAAGCGTCGGGCTTCATCGACCATCCCCTTGGTGTCATTTGCAAGTTTCGGGTCAACTTCCATGCTCACGAAGCCGTCAGTCCCTTTGCAGGAATCAAACACAGGTTTCAAAAGAGTCGCTGTTCGCGATATGTCTTCAAGCGCCAGTGATTCGTAAGTTTCCCGAATCGACTTGCGTTCATCGACGAGCCTCTTCAGATCGGCGTCGTAGTCTGTGCTGCCGGCGATTGCCTTTTCAAAAATCGTCGGGTTTGAGGTTACGCCGCTCAGGCCTTGCTCAATTAGACTCTGGAGCTCGCCAGAATCAATGAAGGAGCGGCGAAGATAATCACACCAGATAGACTGTCCCAAGTTATTGTAGTCTGCTATCTTTGTCAATTTTCCTTCCCTTCCATTCTTCTTGATGTTTGGGCCCGTCCAGCCAAGATTTCATTGGCTGCCTCGACGACGTGTTCGGGAGTGAATCCCAATTTCTTGAAAACAGTATCTGGAGGCCCGCTTGCGCCGAACCTGTCCAGACCTATTATTCTCCCGTCTAATCCGACGAAATGTTCCAATCCCAGTTTTGCACCCGCCTCAACCGAGACTCTTGCCCTAACACTGTGGGGGAGAACGCTTTCCCTGTAATCGCGGGGTTGCCTGTCGAAAACCTGCCACGACGGCATTGATACGACGCGCACGCAGAGGTCTGGGTGTTGTTCGGCTAGCTTCTCTGCTGCTTCAAGAGCCAAATGGACCTCCGAACCAGTTGCAATCAATATGACATCCGGCATCTTCCCGCTTTGAGTGTCCCACAGTACGTATCCGCCGTACCTTGCGCCGTCTGCCGGCGCATAGATGCTATGATCTATAAGTGGAATTTTTTGCCTGGTGAATACCAAGACCGTTGGCCCCTTGGAGTTGCGCATTGCAATGCGCCAAGCTTCAACTGATTCTTGTGCGTCCGCAGGCCTGATTAGGATCATATTTGGTACTTCCCTTAGGCTCATGAGCTGCTCCACCGGCTGGTGAGTCGGACCGTCTTGCCCGACTCCTATGCTATCGTGGCTGAAAATGTAGATGACGCGAATTTTCATCAATGCTGCCAAACGCATCGGTTCTCGCATATAGTCTGAGAAATTGAAGTACGTGGCTGTATACGGGATAATTCCACCGTGCAGTGCCATACCACCGGCTATGCATCCCATGGCATGTTCGCGGACTCCAAAGTGAATATTGTGACCGGCGTACTCATGCCATCCAAAGTCTCCGTATCCAGAAAGCACGGTTTTGGTGCTCGATCCAACGTCAGCAGAGCCGCCGACCAAACCATGGACGTGTTTTGCCAGTGTATTCATAATCTTGCCAGAAGCCTCTCTGGTAGCCATGGGTTCTTTGGCTGAGGCGAAGAGATCATCCAACCCTTCATCCCAGTTTACGGGAAGATCCCCGCGCAATTGAACTTTGAGGCGCTCCGCAAGATCTGGGTACTCTTTTGAATATTGATCAAACATGGCATTCCACTTTCCTTCCTCTGTTTTACCATGATCAACTGCCCTTCTAGTGTGAGACAGTACGTCGTCCGGTACGTAGAAAGTTGTCTCAGTTGGCCAGTTGCCGCTTGCCTTTGAGGCTTTTACTTCTTCATCTGGAATCGGATCACTGTGCATGGTGTGGATCCCTTCTTTGGGAGCATAATGACCGATTAGCGTCCTGCAAATGATTAGAGTCGGTCTTTCAGTTTCTTCTTGCGCGTCCTTGATTGCTGAACTTATTGAGTCCAGTTCGACGCCACCTAACGGCCCGAGTACCTGCCATCCATAGGCCCGGAACCTTTGTGCTACGTTTTCACTGAATGGAACATCAGTACCTGTATCAATTTGAGCTCCATTATCATCATAGAGATAGATGAGTTTTCCCAGGCGGAGAGTGCCAGCTAAACTTGCGGCTTCACTAGTTACTCCCTCCTGCAAATCGCCATCCGAGCAAGTCGCGTAAGTAAAGTGGTCAAAAATATTGTAGCCCTCTCTGTTGTAATGATCTGCGAGAAACTTTTCAGCCATCGCCATGCCTACACCGTGGGCAAATCCCTGACCCAGCGGACCAGTTGTCACGTCGACTCCTGGAGTTAGTCCGTACTCCGGATGCCCAGGAGTTTTGCTTCCCCACTGCCTAAAATTGCGCAGTTCGTCCAGCGAGAGATCGTATCCCGTCAAGAAGAGGAGTGAATACAGCATCGCACAGGCGTGCCCCTGAGAGAGGATGAACCTATCCCTATCAACCCACTCTGGATTCCTTGGATTGTGTTTCAGAAACCTGTCCCATAGAGTGTAAGTCATGTCTGCGGCGCCCATCGGAGTACCGGCGTGACCAGATTTTGCCTTTTGCACCATATCTAGAGAAAGGAACCTGATTGTATTGATACATCGCTTGTCCAGCTCAATGTCTGTTTGGACCTGCAACTCATCTGACACCTCCCCTAGCAGATACTGGCGCCGCGGAATCTTCCCCTCCTAGCTCGCCGGTTTCTTGCAATCTGTTCATTTTTCTCCCGTACTGAACACTTCCTCGTCTCAGCAAATCTAGCGCACAATGGGCAGCCCCGATCAGCGCAGCGCGATGAGTAAGAATGATAACGACTGGCATCCTGGAGACTAGGTTCGACATTCTCCCCTTCCTCAAGTAGGATTGCATGAATCTGCCATTTGTCAGTGCGGGAAGAATTTGAAGGGTAAAGCCGCCAGCAATAAAGACCCCTTTTGTTGCGAGGAACTTGAGAGCGAGATTCCCTGCTTCACCTCCCAGTACAGAAACTAAAGTATCAAGACTTTTGACGCAAGAGTTGCAATAATTTTCCTTTCGCATTGCTTCGTGAACGATAATTGGAGTGGGATCGTCTGCATTTGGAATATTTGCAGATGCGGAACAGAATTTTGCAGCCGAACCTTCTACTTCGTGAAAATACGACCAAATATTGTAAATCCCCTTTCCTGAACAGACCAGTTCATAACTAACGTGTTTGAATTTCTCCCTGAGATATTGCAACAAACCATCTTCAGTTTCTGAAGCGGGTGCAAAGTCGCAGTGCCCTCCTTCCGAAGCGTGCGCATGATATCGACCTTCGTCCCGCGTGAGAAAAGCTTCACCCAAACCTGTACCTGGAGCTATAATGGCGGCGGTTCCGGAGCTTCCCCTGAAGTAGCTATCTCCATCATGTAGAATCTGCTTTTCATCCTGCTTGAGGAATGGCACGTAGTTTGCAGTTGCTTCGAGATCATTCAAAAGCCTGACATCCCTTAAGCCGAGTCCGCGGGACAGATCCTCTTCATCGAGTTCCCATTGCAGATTTGTCAGTTTTGAGTGCCCGTCAATCACCGGACCAGCGATGCCAAATACAACCTGCTTGAGCGATTCTTTGGGTATGGAATTTTTCGAAAGAAAGTCCTGCACTATTTCCTTGAATGTAGCGTGGTCACGGCTGGGAAATTCCTGCTCTGCTCTCGCAACAAGCGGACGCCTGTCATCGGCTTCGAGTGAGAATGTGCTCAGGATCGTCTTCGTCGCACCAATGTCGCCAGCAAGAACAAGTTTCACAATATATTTCGCTTCCAATAGGCGGGAGCATTCCTCTATTCAAAGGGAATGCACTCCGCCTTATGGATGGAACTTCGGCGAGCAACGACTTAAACGAAATGAACTGTTTATTCGTTTTGAAAATCTTTGGTATGGTACTGTACCAAGGTTCTAGCGGTTAGGTTTCTCGGCGAAATTTCGAAACTACACATTATTCCCAGCTACCAACACCGTAGTATGCGCGATTCTCCGGGGCCTACAGCACTTGTCTTCGAACTTGGCTTCCCGTATTCCCGATCTGAAAGATTGTGCGTCTGAGGAAGGCATCAGCAAATTGGTGAAAGAAGATCAAACAAAAACACAAAAAAGTTCTAATCGCATCTGAAGCTGAGATGATCAGATCGCTGAATGAGCAACTACACGATTCTACTCTCATATCCTCCACGAGAGTCCTCATACTCATCTAGCTTGCCATGAACAGACGGCTGCCTTCAATTTGAACTGCGTTCCCTCACGGGATTGGGCAAGGGAAGTTTGGAAAATGAGTTGAAAAGGCTAGAAAGTGCTGAATATGTGAAGAGACGAAATGCCAAATTCTTCGGAGGTAGATGAACAGTTCCTGGAAATAACGAAGAAGGGGATTGTCGATTGCCGAGCTCTACTCAAAAAGCATTAGCAATTTGGAGCTTCGATCTTTTTCGTCAGATACCACAGTCATGAATTTTTTGCGTATTCTTCAACTTACTTCTTTAGTCTGCAAACATTACTTATCAGCCAACCTGCTTATTGGCGCTCACACAAGGGAAGTTGCCACGAGATAGAGGCCGAGTATTCCTAGTATGATCGCAATTACTTTTGTAAGGAGATCAGGTCTAATCGCGAAAGCAATCCTCGCGCCAATAATCGCACCTATGATGCCGCCTACCGAAAGTATTAGGGCGTATGTTACGTTAATCGTCCCGATTCCGACGTGTGTTGCAAGAGCGCTTACATCCAGCACAACCAATACAATCCTTGTGGTCGCAATGGCGATGTGACTCGGGAACCTCACGAAGAGGATCGACGCAGGGACTATGATCACTGCTGCCCCTGCCCCGAACAATCCTGAAAGGAAACCTGCCAAAAGATTGATCGCTATTCCAGCTGCAAAATTGGGCGAGTATGTGAAGACTCTGCCTGATTGGTCTACGAGCGATCTCTTGTTCGTCTTTACGTTACCCGTAGGATCGACTGATTCTTTGTTCTGTTTTTCGCCGGCAATTTTTGCTTCCTTCCTGAAAAATATCAATAGGAAAGCAAGCACAGTCGTGAGAACACCCAGACCTAGGTTGAACACGAAGTTCGTGATGTAACCTTCGAGAAGAGTTCCAATCACAACTCCCGGGATTGTGGGAGCTGCCAGAATGAGTCCGCTCTTTGTGTCTATCAAACCCTTCTTCTTGTAAACGATAAGCCCGGTTACAGCTCCTACAAGGTACATCACAAACACCGAACCGACGAGCACGCTTGGGCTTTCATGTATCGTCGCGACCATAGAAGGAACAACGAAGGTACCGCCTCCACCTCCAGAAACGGTTCCGAGTATCCCGGCCGAAATGCTGACTATTGTCAGGATAAGAGTTTGAATGAGGTTAGGTAGCACGGCTTATTTTGTGACACGCTCTCTCGGACATTGACCTCTCTCTATCCGTCAGCAACGACCGGCCTGCAATTAAAACGCCACCATCGTCACAGAAGCATTGATCAGAGTTTCCAAAAAAATGTCCTTTTTTCGGTGTATGTTTCTAATATCCTTTGGATTTGCTTTTTCCTGATTATTTAATTGTTTGTCGCATTGTGCCTTGTTGCACTATTCGTTTCCCGACCGAAAGGCCTAAGGCCTAGTTCTGACCTACCTATCAATTTGTCATAATTCGTGGGTAACACTGTGAG
>JBOGRL010000103.1:0-1733 GCA_050749505.1 Nitrososphaerales archaeon | reverse complement strand
GTATCACCAGCGGAAAAAATCCCAAGATTGGAATCGATTGAAAAACATCAAGCAGAGGAATGATTATAGATTCGGCCTTTTTGTTGCGCGCCGCAGTGATGCCGATAACCAAGCTGAAAAGAATGCTAAGACCAAGAGCAACTAGCATTCTAGTCCATGAATACAGAATATCAATGGTGATGAGTATGATGCTGAAATCTGACGTGCCATTCATTCGCTCCTTCTTCTTCATTTGGTGTCGAGGATTGTTTTTTGATGCGGGTTGTTGCTGTTCGAAAGCTGTATGGTTGATCCAAAAAAAGAAGAAGAATTATAACCGCATGTCCGATTGGATGAGCCTATCACCGTTCGAGGCCTGCAAAACTTCCCCTACACGCTGTTAATTTACACTTTTCGCACAGGAGAAGGCTAGAGCAACCCATACCCATCAATGCGTCTGCTGAGTTTGCCCCTGCTCTTTTTCTTGTTTCAATGAGGCAAGCGCTATGAGTGATCTGATCTTTTTCTGATGATTTTCTGCGCTTGTCGTGCACTTCTGCCAGTAGGGATAGTTCGGGGCTGCCTCCGCCATGACAATCAAGACATCGACCAGCTTCAGATACGTGGGAATCGCTTCAGCATATTCAGCATTCTTCTCCTCCTCTGCGCCCTTCTTGCCCAAGGTGGCAGCGTAATCTTCGAGTTTTTTGAGCTTGGTAACGTCCATCCTCAGAGAGAACCCAACAGAAACCACGATTCTACTTTCAGAAATATCTGGCCGTCAATTCTGCTCAACAACCTAATCGAATTCATTGAACCTCGGTCATAGAAGCCTAGCAGCGACCAACTCTCTTGCTCCTCAAAGCTGGAGGACTGGAACCAGTTTTCTGTATTGAGATAAGAATTAACAAATTGTGTCTATTAGTGAAATTTAGTGTACTCGCGGCCTTTCTGTCAGGCTCCCAACATCCCAGTTTGGATGACAAAGAAACATGGACGAACCCAAAAGACTCAAATCAACAACGACAAGAAATATCGATGCTTACGCACTCGATTATCTTGGCCCGGTGAACAAGCGGTTGGATTCTCAAAAACAGAAACAAGCAAAAAGAATGAGCCTTACTTGCAAATCTTGCGGCAAATCTTTTGACAGCACCTTCACAGAAGAGGAGTTTGCACTGCTACCACGCGATCAGAACGAGACTGGAACGCTACATCTCTGTCCGCTCTGCGGAAACCTATCGACCTACCTCCTGAAGGATTACCGCGAGCCCTGAGAGTCTCACGAAGAGGGCAACAGCCCTCAATTCCTAGAAGTCAATTTTTGCAAGGGATCATGAACACCCGGGACAAGCCGAGAGCGGCTTTCCTGTATTGAGATTCACGCACATTATTTGTTTAGAAAGAGAGAAAAGCAAGAATGCCGATAGCGAACATGGGACCATCTTTTTGAGACAGCATGCGGTTCAGATCCGCTAGCTCTTGAACTTTCCATTTGACCTATGTCAGAACATTGCTCGATTTTTCTGGCGATTCGACCAACTGTCGTGCCGAGAGAAGATTATCAAGTCTAGGAACAATCTCATCAGCATTTGCAACTTCAAGTACTAACATTCTCGATAAGTTGGCATACTCCCTGGCGTCTTGGGCAACAGATGGTATTGCTATTACGATCGCAGGATAGTCCAGATCACTTACTTTATCCTGTGTCCTTGTGAGGTCAGCAAGTTTCACCGGGTCGTCTGAAGCCATTA
>JBOGRL010000102.1:0-1585 GCA_050749505.1 Nitrososphaerales archaeon | reverse complement strand
GTCGTAGGCTGCAATTTATTTGGAGGTTTCGAGCTCAAGAAATTTTTCATCTTTGTATTGTGAACCGCTTTTTTGGGAAAAAAGGAACTTGCACTGGAAATCTTCACACGACATCTTTTTAGGGTTTCGGTTATCAATTCCTTTTTCATTGACCTGTAAAGTGTTGAATATCTAAAGAATGGAAATCTCCGCGATAGAAATCAGGTTACTGAGTCAAAGGATCTCCGAATCCGTATCAGGATATTTTCTCAGTGGGATCTACTCGATGGATGAGGGGGCTCTATTTAGATTCAATCATTCAACAAAACCAGAGAAACTCGTTGCAGTCTCTTCGTTTGCTCCTTGGATGACGACAAAGAACCTCTCGCTGCCTCAAGCATCGAAGTTTATTTCGCGCCTGAGAGACGAGATTGAGCGATTCGTGCTTGTTTCTGCTGAGCAGGTCGGAAACGAGAGAATAACCAAATTCGCATTTGAGGGTAGGAAGGGAGAAAAGAGAAGCATCTATGCAGAGTTCTTTTCTCGTGGGAACCTCATCCTTACCGATCCTACGACTCAAGATACGATAATTGATCTCGCTAATCCCCAGAGCTTTCGACACAGGACGCTTGCTCCTGGCGAGAAGTATGCACTCCCGCCATCAAGAGGCATCGCTTTGCAGGAAATAGACAGGGAGCGATTACTTTCAATATTCAATCAGTCAATTTTTGCAAACGAGAATCACAACCTTTCGGCTGTCAAATGGTTTGGGAGAAATATTGGAACTTCACGGAAGTTCGTTGAGGAAATATTCAAGAGAGCAAACGTCGATCCTGAAACCGTCGCAAGGTCTCTTGGTGAAATCAGTCTCTCGGCTCTAGCTTCAGCCTGCGAAGACCTTCGGAATGAGTTGCGGCAGAGCGAGTCAGGAAACATTTTGATCCCAGCCGGAGACAGCGAACTAGAAATTGATGTTTGTCAGATCATACCGTACTCGTGGAAGACTTACTCTGAAAAAGGAATAGCGAACATTCAGAGTTATGCTAGTTTGAACGAGGCGCTGGATGAGGTTCAGATCCAAGCGTTGGTTTTGGATCGGAAGAGAAGGGCTTCGCTTGAGATTAGGGCAAAAGCCGCAGAGTTCGCTTCGGCGATAACGAAACAAGCGTCACAAATTGAAAGGAATCGAGCAACTGCTGAAAAGCTGCGAATCATGGCTGCCGGCTTGATGCGCGAGCCTGAAGGCGTAATTGGGCCCGAAATAATTGAAAACCTGCAATCATACGGACTATTAGCGGCTCTAGAAAATTCGGGCTACAGACTTCGGTTTGCAACCGAGCCGCAGACATTTCTCCAGTCTCTCAACTCGACCTCTCTTGCTTCCCGCTTGTTTGATGAGGCAAAAAGGCTTGAGGAGTCAAACCGCAGATTGGACGAAGTGATGCACGATTTAGAGTCACAAAAAGCCGAATTGATTGAACAATCAAGATCGCAGGAGGAAAAAGCCGGCCGAAAGATCGTAACCGACCGAAGGGAGAGACAGTGGTTTGAAAGATACAGGTGGTTCGCAACTTCTGGGGGCAGTCTGGTTGTTGGTGGTAGAGAC
>JBOGRL010000101.1:0-6864 GCA_050749505.1 Nitrososphaerales archaeon | reverse complement strand
ATACAATAACTCGAGCAATGAATTCAAGTTACGAGCCGCGAGGACTCTCGGACGCAGCGAAAAATGCCGCTCGACTTATTTCCGATTACCTGAAAAGCTAGCGTGGAGAGAATATTTTTTGTGAGTTCCAAATCAATTGCAAAGCACGAGATGAAGGAACTTGATGAAAAAATAATCGCATGCCAGCTTTGCAAGCTCTCAAAGAGCAGGACATGTGCGGTTCCGGGAACTGGGCTCGTTGAGAACGTGGAGCTTGTGCTCGTTGGCGAAGCCCCCGGAAGAAACGAAGACTTGAAGGGAAGGCCTTTTGTTGGTTCGGGCGGCCGACTGCTGGATGAGTTGCTTGGAAAAGCCGGGCTTCAAAGAGGCGAGCTTTACATCACAAATATAGTAAAGTGTAGGCCACCCAACAATAGAAAGCCCGAACGAGAGGAGATTGAGATTTGCACTCAAAATTATCTTGAAATCCAGCTTGCAATTTTGAAACCCAAATTGATCTGCTCGCTCGGCGCGACGGCGCTGGAATACTTTATTGGAGAGAAGAAGATGGGCCAAGCCCACGGGAGGCTCACTAAAGCAAAAAACGGGATCCCCCTACTTCCAACGTACCACCCCGCGTCGGTATTCAGAAATCAAGCGTTTCGTGAACTCTTGAGCGAAGATCTGGCAAGAATTCCGAAAATTCTTTCGGCTCTGCGCGCCGAGGAGAAGCAGACGAGCCTAAGTAACTTTCAGTCGAAAGACTGATTTGCAAAATAAACCGCGTTTAGATTCTGAGAGAAAGATGAAGTATGCAGAGTGGAGGGCATCACCGGATTACGATCCTCTGAAAGACAGTTATTGCAAACACTGCCTTGTTCCGTTTCAAGATGGAGATGAACTCGGAAGATGCGAGCAGACCGAGCACCTGACTCACGTAGAGTGCACGAAGCACAACCCATGAAGAAATGTGTAGTTTTTCTCAAGAGAAGAGTATTCTCTGATTCGCGGTCAATCCTCTATATCTGAAGAGGACTCCTGACCCATGCGTCGATTCCCTGCCCGATAGGTAAATCATCTCTTTGCTTGATGACGTTTCAAAATAATTAGAGACTAGGAGCTGATAAATTGGCTATTCGATAACCTAATACCCTACGACTACTCTAATAATTTTAGTGAATGCATTCCTTCATGAAACTATCAGATAATGCGAAGAGAGTTATCGATGGAAAGAATTTTGCAACCGTTGCGACCCTGCTCCCAGATGGATCGCCCCACGTCTCTCCGGTTTGGGTTGACCGCGATGGCGATGTTATCCTCATCAATTCGACAAGAGCTAGACAAAAAACAAAGAACGTGAAAAAGGATCCTCGGATTGCAATTTCGATCTTTGATATGACAAATCCATACAGCAAGACCCTGATTAGAGGCAAAGTTCTCGAAGTTACCGAGAAAGGGGCGGAAGAACACATAGACAAATTGAGCATGAAATACACCGCTAAGGCGAAGTATCCATATCACGATGCAAAAGATCCGCGAGTCTTGATAAGAGTCGAAGCCACCAGAGCAAGCGAATGAACATTTCTCTGGACACAAATGCAGCACACGCAGAGGGCAAGGA
Source organism: Nitrososphaerales archaeon (assembly GCA_050749505.1). Classification (GTDB taxonomy): domain Archaea; phylum Thermoproteota; class Nitrososphaeria; order Nitrososphaerales; family CADDZS01; genus DATLTL01. The sequence goes on along the minus strand of JBOGRL010000101.1, from coordinate 5,264 downwards.
CACCGACTACGCGAAGTTGAGATCGACCAACAGAAAAAGGTGAGCAAAACGCACTAAGCAAACCAGAATTACAGTCCTCGCAAAAATGTAACTTTTCTCGCCCAGTCTGCATACATGTAATAGAGCGCAATTTCAAGAAGTGTAGAATCATTTTTCCGTTTAGCGGGAAATGAGCTTATAGTTAGTTCAACAATTTATTGCAATGATTCACAACAAGGAAAAAGTAATTTCGGAACGAATATGATTAATACAGTAACAAAAATGACGTACTTCTAGGGGGATCCGGACTTTTTTTGCCAAGTCATGCCTTTCTCAAGGGAATCAAAGTCGTAGATCTTACGCGAGCACTCGCGGGGCCTTTCTGCTCTATGATGCTTGCTGACATGGGCGCGGACGTAATCAAAGTAGAATCGCCAGACGGCGGAGACGAGTCCAGAAGCTGGGGTCCACCTTTTTTGAGCGGAGAGAGTGCTTACTTTCTCAGCATAAATCGAAATAAGAAGAGTATCGCGCTCGACCTGAAAAGAGACGAAGGCAGGGAGATACTCCTGCGATTGTTGAAAGCCGCAGACGTGTTCATAGAGAACTTTCGCCCCGGCACCACGGCAAGATTAGGCATCGATTACGAATCGCTCAAGAAGATCAAACCGGAACTCGTTTACTGTTCAATTTCTGGATTTGGGCAAACAGGTCCGGACAGCGGCAAGCCTGGGTATGACATTATCGCGCTTGCAAGTAGCGGAATGATGAGCATCACAGGAGAACCAGATAGGCCGCCGGTGAAAATGGGAGCTCCGCTATCCGACATTGGCGCAGGCATGTACTCCGCGTATGCGATAGTCTGCGCGCTATTTAGAAAAAAGGCCACTGGACTCGGGGAGCGGATCGACACAAGCCTCCAAGATGGCATGGTCTCCTGGCTCACGCACCAGGCGGGCTCGTTTTTCGCGACCGGAGAGAACCCTCCCAGATTGGGGTCTGCTCATTCCAGCGTCGCGCCCTACCAAGCATTCAAGGGCAAAGATGGTTCGTATTTTGTTGTGGGCGTGGGAAATGATAAGATGTGGCGCGAATTTTGTCTAGCCATCGACGCAGATGGACTGCAAGGAGACGCACGATTTCTAACCAATTCTGAGAGAGTAAAGCACCGCGCAGAACTTGAAGCCGAACTTGTCCAGATTTTTTCAAAAGACACTTCCGCAAACTGGGTCCTGAAGATCTCGCAGACCGGTATTCCATGCTCGGAGATCAGATCGCTCTCCGAGGTGTTCTCTGACCCGCACGTCGTCTCGAGGGAGATGGTCCGCGAGACGCATCATCCCAAAGCCGGGTTGGTCAAACAAGTTGGACTCCCGTATCATTTTGCCAATTTTGATTTCGATATAAGAAGCCCGCCGCCCATGCTCGGTGAACACACCAGAGAAATCCTATCTTCGTTGGGTTGCTCGAGTTTGGAAATTGAGAAATTGAAATCCTCTGGTATCATAAAGTAAAGATGCTTTTGCACCAAATAGAACGAGTCATCCAGTGAATTAGAGCGTCTGCGAAAAGAAAAATGGTCCAAACAAACGAGAACAACAATCAGCCAGCCATATCAAAGTCGGTAAAGCGCTGGGTGCTTGTCGTTGCGATATTCGGCCAGTTCATGGCGCCGTTCGATGGCGCCGTGGTCAACTTGGCCATACCATCAATCGGCAAAGAACTGGGCGGAAACATTTCACTGTTGAGCTGGATAATCACAGGATACCTGATTGCGGTAGCGAGCCTCAACCTCTCGGCCGGAAGGCTAGCCGACATTCGAGGGAGAAGGAACACGTTCGTTCTCGGCGTAGCCATTTTCATAACCGCTTCCGCACTCTGCGGATTTTCTTCCTCGGTCAATGAGCTGATCGTGACTAGACTGATACAGGCGCTCGGGGCATCCATGATGTCAGGAATCGCCGCCGCGCTACTTTCAACTTTTTATGCACCGAGTGAACGCGGAAGGGCGCTCGGAATAGCCAGTGCCTCAACCTACACCGGACTGTCCATCGGCCCTTCGGCAGGCGGATTCCTCATTCAGTATCTGGGGTGGAGGTCGATTTTCTACGTCAACATCCCTATCGGAATCGTTGTCCTGCTGATCGCCTTGTTCATGATTCGCGGTGAGATGCCAAAAGGAAAGCCGGAAAAATTTGACATCCGCGGCGCTGTAATCTACGGAACAGCCATCTTCATGTCGCTACTCGGCGTGAGCTATCTTGGGACTTCGCTAGCAATAGGTTTGCCGATCGTGGTTTTGGGCGTTGCCGCCCTCGCTGCGTTTGTCTTCGTGGAATCCAAGACCGAGCACCCGCTCCTTGATCTGAAGTTATTTGCGAAAAACAGGTTGTTTACTCTTACCGTAGCTACTACGTTTCTGAACTATGCGTCAACCTATGGAATAGGTTTTGTCATGTCTCTATACTTGTTGCTGGGGCTCAAGTACAGTCCGTCGTTAGCAGGATTGATACTGCTCGCGCAACCCCTGGTAATGGTGATTTCCTCCCCGTTTGGAGGTTATCTTTCTGACAAGATCGAGGCGAGGTATCAAGTATCCGCCGCGCTTGCAGTGATGTGCGTCGCAATCATAAGCCTCTCGACGTTGGGGCCTTCGGCAACGCCACTTGATATTGTTGTACGGCTCGCGTTTCTCGGGCTCGGGTATGGATTCTTCAGTTCCGCAAACGTCAACGCGACGATAAGCACTGTCCCAAAGCATCAGTATGGGCTCGCCTCGGGAATCCAGAATACGATGCGAAACTCCGGCCAGGCAATAAGCTTGGCGCTGGTCACGTATATCCTCTCCATGACCCTGCACGCAAACGCGGCGAGTAATACTGCTCTGCAATCCGTCCCTCCCGGGCTCATAGTTAGCGGGGTCAAGACAGCGTTCGTTGTTCTGGCGATTATAAACGGCCTGGGGATTTTGACTTCATTGAACAGGGGGAAGAAGATAATCAGGCCGACAGCGGCGCCAACCAGTTAAGGAGTTCTGTTCGATTGTATTATCTGAAAGGGTGGAACGAGCGTTGGCATGGGAATCTCGATCACCGTTGGCTTTTTCAACCCGAGAGATTTTCTCAGCGCACCCTTTAGCTCTCTGATGCCGGTCAGCTTTACGCCCCTCGCACCGAAGGCCTCGGTAAGGCGGATGAAATCAGGGTTTTTGAGCCTGGTCGCAAATATGTTTCCCCCGTAGTCGATCCTTTGCTCGCTCAAACTCGTGCCATATGCATTATCGTTGAACAATAGAACGACCAAGTTTGCCTTCTCGTTGACGGCTGTGATTAATTCCTGCGCGCAGTAGAGGAACCCGCCGTCACCGCAAAGCGCCACGACCTGCGTATCGCGATTGCCTATTTTCGCGCCCAGCGCTGTTGGAAAGCCGTAACCGAGAGTGCCAAAATATGAAGCCGTTATAAAAGTGCGCGGTTTGAGTACTTTGTAGCAGACTGAACTCCAGAAGCCTAGGTTGGTGATGCAATTCACCAAGATTGCGTCCCCTGCAAGCTCGGCTCTCAGCGTCTCAAGGATCGAGAGCTGCACGGGCGCGTATTTCTTCAGATCTTTACGGACGCGGCCCTTGATATCATCCAATTCTTCGGCTCGCCAATCGCTGCTCGAATCATTTCTTACACGCAACTGTTTTAGAATCTGCTCAAGCGTACTCCGCGCGTCAGAATTTATTCCGAGAGCCACCTGAATATTTCTGCAGATCTCTTGGGAGTCAATATCGACCTGGATCAGCCTCTGACCCGGCTCGAATTTCAGCCTCCACGTCGGCGGGAAGAGACGTGTTCCAACGGCGAAGATCACGTCTGCTTTTGGAACGACGTATTTTACCGGGCCGAAGTGGTAGTTTGCACCCAGTGAGAGTCTGTGATTTTCTGGTATGCTTCCCTTGCCCTCAGGCGATGTAATCACAGGTGCGTTCAGCTTTTCTGCAAGCTCCTGGAGGGCTTGCGAAGCGTCCGAAGCTATCACGCCTCCTCCCGCAAGAATCACCGGTCTGCGCGAACGAGACAAAATTTTAACGGCCTTTGCTATCATAGACGGCTCGGGCGCCGGATTCTTGGATGTAGCCGGGGCAGTCTTCCTGACCAACGGGAGACTTTTTGCCCTCAGGATGTCCGGCGGAAACTCGAGCTCAACTGGCCTGGGCCTCCCAGTCTTCAACCTCTCCATAGCCTCGTGAATTGCCTCAGGGATATCTTCGGATCTTGTGATGCGCGCGCACCACTTGGTCAACGGTCGAAATACGTCAAGCTGATCGTCTACCTCGTGGAGTGCACCCTTGCCGCTTCCGATCATCTGGCTTGGAACCTGTCCGCTTATGAGAAGTACAGGAGATGACGCTGAATAGGCGGTTCCGAGACCCGATAGCGTGTTTAGGGCACCCGGACCAGGAACAGTAAGCGCCACGCCAACTTTCCCTGTTGTACGCGCATAACCGTCTGCCATGTAGGTTATCGCTTGTTCATTTCGCGAAGTTATCACTCTGATTTTGGGTTCATGGGATAGTGCATCGTAGATGCTGAGAATCTGCGTTCCTGGCAAGCCGAAGATGACCTCGACACCTTCATTGACAAGCGAGCGGACTAGCGCTTCAGCTCCATTCAATATCTTTGACCTGATCCTGTTATCCCAAATGATTCATGCGTTATTATTAAGCTCTGACAAAATTCTTATCTTTGGTTCTGGATTCTTGCGAGCGCTGAACTTTTGAGTGGGGAGTGATCTCTGCGTATGGCTTGCTCCCTGTTGCGAGAAGAGTGCATCTGTTTGCCCTGGTGAGGCCGAACATCAGCCTCGACCCCCTCGCGGCAGGCCTTTACAATGTAACTGTTAGTAAGCAGAATGAAAGAGGGAGCTAAATGGCACTTAATGGGCTGGGGGTTGCCTCGGAGGGTCCACCGCAAGCGAGGTTAGTTCCTTCTTACATTTTGTACATTGGTATCGCAGAACGATTCCATCGCCGTTGAGCTGGTTGTTGTATTTTATCTTCCAGTCGTGGCTAGAAATTATTTGGATGAATTCATAAATGTCACTAAAATCGACGCTTTTGGTATCTAAGCACGACATCGGGAACTATTGCACAATAAATTATTATTAAAATCCTGTGGCAGAGCGTAGGAATGATTCACTGACTCGTTTAGCTGAATTCTTGAAATTTACGACGCCGCCCGCGATTTTTTGATGAGAATGTTTTTTGAAGAATCGCGTATGGAACCTTCCGAGTTAAG
>JBOGRL010000100.1:0-5734 GCA_050749505.1 Nitrososphaerales archaeon | reverse complement strand
TCAGCTCCCTTCGTACCGTCTCATCATAGGGCAGAAGTTCTGTTCTAAGAAATGTCAGGTGAAAGAGGCCAATCGCAAATTTGCAGAAAAGAGAAAAGTGCAACAGATGAACAGAAATCTCTATTCAATGGACGATAACCCAAGACGTGAGGAATTACGAAGACAGAGGCATTTGCTTGACCCGCTTTATTTCAACTGATTTGCTGCAATCCTATGTTTCAAGCTATTTGATCGTAATAAGCCCCAAGAGCATGGCGAGAAACATCGGGAATCCAAAAATAGCTCGAATCAAGACCCAGGTTGCGAATTTATCAAATAACTTGTTCAGTCTCCCTTCATCATCTTCCTTGGCTCTTGCGAATCTTAGTCCAGCCGGTATCGCTTGAGAAGTCCCAAAAGCGTGAACAAGTGAACACCCAGCGGCCACTGCAAAAAGGATAGTACTTGAGCTCATTCCATTCTGGATGTAAGCCAGGATTAGAACAATGACATTTAGAACATAGGCCGAGAGTCCGAGAGGTATGTACCAGTATCTTCCATTGGCGAGATCCGAAGCCAAGAAATATTTGCGATATGTGTATATTCCTATTATTCGTCTGGCTGGAAGTTGCTTGATGGAGTAGTCAAGCACAGCCCCTGCAAGAATAGCATCGATGATGGTTGTGACCGTCAGCAGAGCTAGGAATAACTCGCTCAAGATATGCTCCGGGCCTCCTTCAGCAGAGCAAGATCTTTCTTTTTAGTCGAATGCCAGAATAGACCAAAATATATAGAGGGCTGTGAATAACTCTTCTCATTTACGCTTGGAAGCATTTCACACACCTCGCTAGATCGGGTCTTCCAATCTTCTTAGCAGTTCTAGCTACCCCGAGCATCACCATGCAGATGCAGGTTGAATGAAGGGTTGCCCACGATTTCCCCTTGTGCTTCAAAGAATTCAAGTTGAGCGATCCCTTTCCAACAGAGAACCCTTGCTCTGAAAACGTACGCGCGTCAAACTCTTTGTCGAACTCTTCAGAGGCGGGATCAACCCACCATTTCTTCAAGAAATTCTTGCAATGCCATTTGTAGCGCTTCTTTCTGCACCTCGCCATCTTTTCTTCTGGATTGCTTCCCCTAGAGTTCCTCGGGTTAAGAGCGATGAATGGAATTGCTTTGAGTTTCCTGATTATCTTCAACCGAGCTGAATAGCTGTCGTAGGCTCCATCAGCGAAGAACTTTTCCACTCTGAGACCCAGAAAGAGAATCATTTTCACAAACCACGCCACTGTTCTGTTCTCTCCAAATCCCGCCTTCGTCACGGTGAGCATGAGTGGAAGACCAGAAAGATCGTCGATTGCTATATGCACCTTGTACCCGAAGATGTACTTTTCGCGAGTGTGATCCCACTCCCATGAAGCGTCCTTGTCTCGGTGTCTGTGCTTCCTGCATTTTCGGTTGTTGTGCTTGGGGCTATTTGCATATTTGCAATCGTAGAACCACGCTCGTATGATCGAGCAGTCGAGTGATACCTTCTCTCCCTTGATTATTCGCATCCGCATGAGCTCAACAACCATGACGGAGAAGATTTGGACTATCTTCGCAGGACCGAGTCTGTTTGCGAATTTGTAGAACGTGCTTCTGTCTGGTACCTTGTAGCAAGTTTCGCCTTTGACCTTCTTCTTTAATTGGAGTGTAACGAGCCACTCAGGATTTGATTTGAGGAACCTTACGAGATCTAGAACGCTCTCCATGCTCTTCAAGTACATCAAGAGAAGAGCCATCAATATCGAACTGGGAGGGTAGCCCTTCGGACCATCCCTCTTCCTTCTATTTGGATCTACGATCTTATCGATGTATCCGAAATCATTCTCTTCAAAGAACAGTTTTGAGGAGAATGATTCTTCTCTGACTGGTTTAGGTTTCTTGTCTTCGGCATCCTTAATTCGCTCGCAAGAGAGCGTTTGACTGGAGCTACGATTAGCAGCTCTTCCATCCTTCTGACTCAAGGGTCATGGCACAATGCCCCTTGATGAGGAGGTTGGCCTTACTCGGCAATGTCACAAAATCTAGACAATAAGATCTAAGCAGAGTTATTCACAGCCCTCTATATAGAGAACGACAAGATGAATCCCAGAGCCATCAAGAACGAAAACAGATCGTTAGAGTACCATCCGAGGACAAACTCTATTCCGGATTCGCCGGCAAGTAGGATGCTGCCAAATCCCGCACTTGCAAGCAGAATAGCTCTTCTATCCCGCGAAATCGAAGACAGTATTATCACTAGAATAGAAAGGATTCCAAGCGCCAGCCCAGTGAGAGTGTGCGCAGTTATAACATAAGGCCCATTTGCAAAGACGCTATCAAGTGGATTGACTGAGGGAGACTTTGTAGGAAATGCTGCGAAAAGATTCGTCCACATTCCGAGGAAAAATTGGATGAAGAGCAAACCAATAATCACCACGGCAATCTCCTGAATACTCCTATGTCGCGCTAACCTTCTTGTAATGTCAGTTCGAGACTTCCCCAACAATGAATCGGCTTCCGACATGTCTACCAAAGCTGAACGATGGGTTCTTATATTTCTGTTGTAGCTTTACGAGTGACAAAACATTGAAAGACGCGGCTGTCGAGGAGCTTGTCAAGCTGGGTCTAACTGAATATCAATCTAGGGTATATTGCGCATTGACTTCCCTTGGTCCTTCTGGCGTTACTGAAATCAACCGCTTATCAGGGGTGCCAAGGACGAAAGTGTACGAAACGCTGCAGGAGCTTATCACGAAAGGGATGGTGGAATTTCAAGCAGGAAGGCCAGCGCTCTACCGCTCCATCCGACCCGTGGTTCTCACGAAAGCACTGACAGAGAGCTATCTCCAAACCGCTCAGAGAGCAGAGAGACTGCTCGAAGGACGCTACGAAAGTGTTCGAGAGGTTGATCAAGACTTGGTGTGGACGGTGAGGGGGGATACGACGATAAGAAGAAAACTCGCAGAGCTTTTGTCATCAGCAAAGCAGAGCATTCTGATTTTAGAGGTCTATCCTCCTAGTTTTATTCTATCGTTGAAAAGCGTGCTTAAGGCAGGGTTAAACAGAGGACTAAAAGTAAGGGCACTATGCGTAATTGCAAAAGGAAGCCCAAGCGATTTTCCTGAACCCGAAATTATTGAATATAGATCCATTTCTCCTTCAGCTTTGTCAGGTAGCAAGAAAAGAACTGAGTCTTCTAGCAAGCTGGAAGAGGATCCAGACCTCAAGCCCTTGATCTTGACTCTTTCTGGGCCCTACGGAGCCGCTCTAATTGACGAGAAGGAAGCATTTGTAATAATTCCCAATCCAACGGAGAGTTCCCGTAGCATAGGTTTCTCTGCTAAAATTCCCGGAGTGCCCTCGTTAATGAGACAATCGTTTGAGAAACTTGCTTCTTTTGGAACCAGAATCAATCCCTGAGCCTTTCAGAAAAATAGTGTGTCTCAATTGTATGGATTCTTGATTGTCGGCGAAATGGCGTTGATTTCATCACCCTTCGTTTACTACTATGTCAAAGGATTCATAAGGCGTAGACCAAACAATGGCCAAAACATTAGTTTCATTCTCACGCATTGAAATCGAGTAATGATATTGGCCGATTTAGAGCAGGTATCCTAAATTGGGTTTAACGGGTTTAACGTCCTACCAAATCCGAAAATGCTTTATCTTCGCGAACTTCCAATTCTTGCGTATTTGGACTGACTATGCAGCGAGCTGAACCAGAGATCCCTGAAGAAATCAGAAAGCACCTTGCTCCCTGGAGACAGACCCTTCTCGAGATCATGGATAAAGTGAGGTCCGAGAACGAAAACGCAAAGCCCAGATCAAAACAAAAAGCAAGGACCTAGAGCTTTTGATTTGCGATGAAAGCTTGCACGATACTTCGGAATTCGGGATTTGCGAAAAGCCTTGTCATTGTATCGTCCGTTTGCTCCTAAGCTGTTTGAAGATTGATCGCGGTTTGAAGATCTAGTGGGGCCCCGCACCTAGCGCAGAATTTGTTAGTGGGAGGACTTGTCTCCTAGCAGCGCGCAATTCAAAGGCCTTAGTGGGCGCTCCTTTTCGTTGACTTCTTTCTCGATCTTGATTCCGTTCAGCTTGAAGAGAGCATTGTTCACGTTGCGCCCCGATAGATGAACGTACACTGCGGGCATCCTCGAGTTGGGAATCCAGCCAAGATGTTCATTCATCTGCGCCTCGGTGAGGACATTTGCCAAAGTGGAAGCTCTTGCATGTCTGAAAGAGTGAGGGTTCTCGCGCTTTTTGATGTGGTATCGCTTTGCCGCCTCCCTCAGCATTTTCCTGCAAGCCCCGTACTCAGAGCTCAGCAAGCTTCCAACGCTCTCGAAATAGGTCCAGAGAGGAGCATCAGGGGTCTTCGGGTGTAGGATGATGGTTCATCCACTGGGCGAGCGCCTTTGCAGAGAATATTATCCTGACCCTCCTTCCGCCTATCTTCTCTGCCATGATCAAGACCGCCCCGTATTTGTCAAACCGCGCAGAGCCGACGTTAAGCGAAAGGACTTCTCCGATAAGGCCGCCGGTTTCATAGATGAGCAAAATGAGCGCTGGATCCCTTGGGGTTAGGACACGATTCTGCCAGGAGCCTGACCTCGTCCTCGGTCAGCAGATCTTCAGGCAGGAGAGAGTGATTCAGCGCCCGATCGTTTTTGATCCACTTTACTTCGATGGGATACTCCTTGCTCTCGTCCATTTCCCTAAGCCATCGGCGCCTAGGGGTGTTTGGAAACTTACAGAGAACGGAAGGACTCTTCTGAAGGCAAATTGGTCTTCATTCAGGCAGATTCCAAAATACGTTGAGCAACATCCTCAAGAACGACAATTGCAAGAGACGTTAACAACCGACCAAACTCAAGCTGAATCTAATTTCGTCCGTGAGCAAGTTGATACGACGACTCCGCCAGATGTTATATCTCAGGCAAGGTCGCAGCTTTCACAACATGTCGAGGAAAGATTGCTTGAAAGATTACGAAAGGTTGATGGCTCACTCTTCCAAAAATGAGAGAAAAGACAAGGACTTCTATTCTGGCTTGGTTTAGCATCGAGGCAGTAATTTGCTGGTTACTTATCCCGATTCGAGTGTATATCCTGCACGCAAATGATTGGCTAGTTGGTTTGCTTTCGATTCTCGGTTTAGTTTTCATTGGGATCTTATTTCATTCTCAATTGGAAATTAAAGTCGGAAACCGCACAGCAAGAACGCAGTGCTAGCAGCGAACGCCTAAAGCAAACCTAATTTTAGAGGTCAACGTTTCGGTTGTCCTCTGGTGTTGGAACTTATCAGTCAGTGGCACTTTTCCAAATAAGGAAGACAATCTTGTTTTCTAGGAATCCTTAGCTATAAGAGGATGGTGAGTTGTTCACCAAAGTGAACGACTTCCCCCATTTATTAACCCACCCAAAGTCCCGTTACCTTGAGGACCATTGAAGGTCTCTGAAGAAAGAAAAACCACTGCGACGAGTCAGGATAACCAACGCACATTCAGTCTCAGATCGCTTGCAAGTACTATGGCGCTTCTCGTCTACCTCGCACTTGCAGATTTTATAGTTCACATGATTTTTGCCAGAAACTATGGATACTTCAGGGATGAGCTCTACTACATTGTGAGCGGAACTCAGCATCTCTCTCTTGGATACGTGGATTTTCCTCCTTTCATAGCCTATGTTGCAGCCTTACTCAATTTAATTTCCAAAGACTCTCTTATCT